>PLGF01000094.1:0-12578 GCA_003138485.1 Verrucomicrobiales bacterium
TTTGGGAATTCTTTCGTCATTCGAGCTTAGACATTCGTCATTTTCCCCTGTCCCCCGGGGTTTTGCCCGTTGACCGCGCCGGCTAATGTCCAAGAATTGAGAGGCGCCCGCGGGATATTTGGGTTGCAGCAACCCGCTTGACCCGCGCATTGACTCCGCCGATAATTCAGTGACATGCATATCGGCTTGGGCAATTTTCTGTACCGGCTGAACCAATGGCGCCGAGGGGTCCTTTTGATGATTGTGGGGGCTGCTTGCGCGCTGGAGCGTTTCGCCCCGCTTCAATGCCTGGCCTCGACGGAGGGACAGTTGATACATCAAAAGCCGCCGCCGCCCGCGGCCAATGCGCCATTCATTTTAATTCCTCGCCCGTCGCCACTTGTCCGGGCTGCAAAAACGTTTTGATGAGGTCGCCTTTGCCGCAAACGGTCATGCCGGGAAATTTCTTGAACCATTTTCCTTCCGGCACTTCGGGGTCGGCGCGCATCCAAATCGCCAATAGTCCAAGTTGAGCGGCGGAAATGTTCCGGTCATCTACACAGTCAAGCAAATTGTCGAGAAGTCGCGGCGGCAGATTCTGTCGGCGAATCCGCGGCAGATTATTCGCCGTAAAATCCCCGGTGGATTTCCTCCCGCAATCGTTTTTTTTCGGCGGGATCGTTGGCGTCAGCCATTCGTTGGGCAAGTCCGGCCAATTCTTCGCCAGAAAGTTGGCGCTCGCGCGCCAGTTCAAAAGCAAAGTGAAGCACCCGCGATTGTTCAGCGCGCGGCAGTTGTTTGATTTCCTCAATGACGGCTGTGGCGGTCACGGTTTAATGATCGCCCAAATAGAATTCCGGGCAAGGGGAAATGTAATCCCAAATCGCGGACAATTCAGGCTCGACGAATTCAGAGAGGGAATAAAATCGCCGCAGTTCCCACACCCCTCGTCATCACCGCCCACGCGACGCTTGGCTTCACAAATGGAGCGTTTGGTTTCAACATGACCGGCCCGTCCGGCTCCAACGTGGTCATTCAGGCCAGCACGGACCCGCAAACCTGGATTCCGCTGCAAACCAATCTGCTCGGCAGCGGGCCGCTCCATTTCTCCGGTTCGAACTCTCCTGCCAACCGCCAACGATTCAACCGCGCGGTGTTGCCCTGAAAGTTTTCGTTTCCGGCAACCCACTTGACCCGTGGAAGGACTCCGCCGATAATTCAGGGACATGCATATCGGACTGGGCAGTTTTCTGTACCTGCTGAACCAATGGCGGGGAGGGGTCCTTTTGATGATGATAGATTATGCGGACGTTCATGCCAATTATTGCGACAACCCGCGTGGGGCAGGCAAGACCGTCCGGGACATGGAGAAGAGTTCCAACTTCGCCCCGGAGCAAATCCGCCAGGCCAAGGCGCTGCTGGAGGAATGGCGCTGAGGACTCCAGGAAATGGCTCCGCGGGAGCGTCGCCCTACCGGGGCATTTTTGGCGGGGCGAGGCTCCCGCCGAGCCATTAGCCGGTGGGCGGTGAAAGATCGGATTTTCAAAAAACGCTCTGAGCATCAATGACGAAATTTTGCAGAAACACATTCCGGGGGCGGGTGCTGCCGGCACTGCTTGGCGCCGCGCTGGCGCAAACAGTCGTTGTCGCTCAAAACCCCGCGGCCACGGCCACGGCGCGGCTGCGAATCGAGAAGATCGCCCAGACGGATTGGCCGGCGAAGGTGGGCGTGGCGGACATCGCGCCCTGCATGGGATCGGAAAGCAGGTTCGGCGTCTTCCAATCCGACGGCAAACCGGTGGCGTTCCAGACCCTTTGGTCGGCGCCAGGGGAAGCGACGCGGATTTGTTTTGACACCTCCAGTGGGTCCACGGCCTACGAGGTCTGTTTCGGCGCCGATCTGCCCGGCGCGAGCGGCATTTGGAAGCCGGAGGCGGGCGTCCTTCTGGAAACGCGCCCCTGCCGCAACGATCTGCCCATCAATACCGCGGCGGAAGTGACGCGCGTTCTCAGCAGCGCGGGGACGCCGTTGGGCCGCGATTATGTTCCCGACGTTTTTCTGGGGGCCAATCCGTTCGGGCCGAGCACCTACTATGCCGCCCTATTTAACGGCTGGTTCACCGCGCCCACGGCGGGCCAATACACGTTCGCGACCGCTTCGGACGACGCCTCGATTCTGGAGGTGGACAGCCGAAACGTGGCGGCATGGCTGGGCGTTCATGGCGCGGGCGGCGGCACGCACGGGGAGCACCAGGGAACGATCACTCTGTCCGCCGGCCTGCATCGTTTGAGCTACGTTCAAGTCCAGCTTGACGGCCCCTCCGCGGCGGTCGCGGGCTGGAAGCCGCCGGGGCGCGACCACGTGGAGTTGATGCCGGCATCGGCCTTCGCGCCGTTGGCGCGTTTTCGGGCGGAGCATTTCGAGTGCGCGGCGTCAAGCCCGGAGCGGCTTTACTTTGAGTGGCACGCGGTGGACCAGTGCGCGTTGGGGGGAGAGATGTTGGTGAGGGCGCAATTCCGGGTGGTGGACAACGGCCGGGGCCGGAGCTATCGCTGGCGTTTCGACGATGGGACCGAGGACGCCGGCGCCAATCCGCGCCATTTCTTTCCGCAACCGGGTTTGCGACAAGTCACTCTTGAAGCATGGCAGAAGGGCGTGCTGGCGGCCACCAATGCGTTGCGGCTGCGGATCAACCCGCAATGGCAGCAGCGCGACAGTTGGCGGGACGACGTATTTGAGCAGGCCAAGAGCGACTTTCTGCGGCGGGACCTGGCACGCATGCCGGCGCGCGACCTCATCGCTGTCCTGGAATTCGCAGATCGCGCGGACGACGCTGAATTGCTGATGGGCATGGGCGAGGGCCTGATGCGGCGGCAGGAGGAATTCGACGGGGCGGCCTACGCGCAGACGTTTTACAGGGTGGGCGAGGTGTTTGAGCATCGGGGCGATTCCGGGGACGCGCAGGCCGGGAGGGCGTTTCGGCTGGCGCTCGCGCCGCAACGCGCCGTGCCGGCCGTCAGCGATCGGGCCAGGGTTCATCTGGCCGCGCTGCTCATCCATTGCACGGGGGACCTGGACGAGGCTGGAAAGGTGCTCGGCGCGATTTCCGGCGGCTTGCTGTCCAAGGAGGAGAAGCGGCTGTGGCGGTTGCTGGAAGGGGATTTATTGCTGGCGCGCGGCAAGAAGGAGGAGGCGCGCAAAGAGTACGCCGCGGCGGGCGAAACCCAGGCGGACAGGCAATTCAACGCCGAACGAGCGGCGCGGCTGGAGGGCGCCGCCAACTTGCTGGAATACGGCCACTTGGAAGAGGCGCAAGCGGCGCTGGACCGGCTGGAGTTGGAGATGCCGCTGGAACGAATGTCCCTTGACACGGGGTTGCTGGCTCTTAACTTGGAATTGGGACGCAAGGAATTCCAGCGTGCGTTTACAGACGGACAAACGCTGCTGGCGGTGGCCGGGGACGACCCGCGGCAGTCGGATGTTCTCTATACGCTGGTCCAGACCGGCCTGGCCTTGGGCAAGAAGGAGCAGGCGCAACGGGCCATGGGACGTTTGCTCAAGGATTTCCCTTACAGCGAAGCGACCGCCAAAGCGAAGGACCGATGGACCGAAAAATGAAAGTGCCAGGCTTAGTTCGATTTTGTTTCCGGCACGCGCCGCGGCAGCCGTCCGTTTGGTTCATGGCTTTGCTCCTGGGCGGCGCGCTTTGTTCCCTGGCGGACGAGAATGAGTGGTTTGTTCCGCTGGGTCCTCCGCCCGAAGCAGCCAAGCGGCGGATTTCGGGAGGAGAGGCTTTTCCGCCGCTGCCCCTGCCGGCCACGCCGTTGCGGCGGACGGAGCGCAAGCGCGAGCCAAGCGCGCCCAAGCTGGCCGCCAAGATCGTGTGGGGCCAGGACGCCTCTTTCACCTACGGTTCGGGCGAGCAAACCCGGATAGCGGATTGGAACCTTTGCCCGGGAGACCTGCAGCAGTTGATGCGGACCGCCAGCGAACGGCTGGGCGTGACTTATGGGGCGGACAATTTCAGCCTGGCCGGATTCGACGGCGATCCGGCCAAGATGCCGATTCTCCTTTTCAGCGGGGTGCGCACCATAAAATTTTCACCGGCGGAATTGGAATTGCTGCGCCACTACGTGCTGCGCGGCGGAATGATCGTGGCGGACAACATCGCGGGCGGCCCCTATTTTTACAAATCCTTCCGGGAAGCGATGGAGCAGACTTTTCCGGAGTTGAGTTTCCGCGTCCTGCCGGAAGACCATCCGCTGTATCACATCATGGTGGATGTCGATCAAGTCAGTTACCCGAAGAACCTCAAATCCCGCCAGCCGTTGCTGGAAGGGATGTATGTCTATTCCCGAGTGGGCGTGCTGCTCTCCAAGTATGGCCTGGGCTGCGGCTGGGACGGCCATGAAGTGCCGCTGCTGCCTCACGCGATTTACTACGACGTCGCCTCCGCCGGCAAGATCGGCCTCAACATTGCCGGCTACGCGGTCGGCTACGCGCGCATAGGGCGGGCCGAGGGCAAGCCGGAACTCTACGGCGCGCTGGACGAGAAGCATCCGACCGATGAATTTGTCTTTGCGCAGATCAAACACGAAGGGGCGTGGAACGTGGAGTCGGGCGGGGCCAGCCGCCTTTTGCAGGAATTGCGCAAGGACACCTCGCTGCGCGTGAGCCTCAAGCGGGTGCCGGTTCAACCCGGGCACGATGATTTGTCGGCGTTCACGTTTCTTTATCTGTCCGGGCTGGATGACTTTCATTGGGACCCGGCCGCTCTGTCGGCGCTCAAGCGTTTCCTGGACGCGGGGGGGACGCTGCTGATCAACAATGGGCTGGGATTGCGGACGTTCGACTTGGCGGTGCGGCGGGAGTTGAAGAAGCTGCTGCCCGGCGCGAGCCTGGCGGCGCTGCCGGCCGGACACCCGGTATTCAACGGCGTCTTCAAACTCGCCGGGGCGGCTTATACTCCGGCCGCAACCGCGGCCCGCCCCGGCCTGGCCCAGCCCTTTCTGGAAGGGATTTCGCTCAACGGCGATGTCAAAGTCATTTACAGCCCGATTGATTTGGAAACGGGCTGGCAAGGCTTGAATCCGCCGCTGGCGCGCGCCTACCAGCCCGACGACGCCCTGAAGCTGGGCGTCAACGTCATCATGTACGCAATGACCCACTGACTTTGCCATGCCCGCACTTGTCTATAAAATCCAGGAACAGGAACACCGCTTTCCGCTCAAAGAGCGCACCGCCATAGGCCGGGACCCCCGGAACGACCTGTGCGTTCCGAGCGATTCCATCTCTTCGCAGCACGCGGTCATCACGCGGAGCGGCAACGATGGCTACCAGTTGGAAGACGCCGGGAGCAGCAACGGGATTGTCGTGGGCGGAAAGCGCGTGCTTTCGTGTGCGCTGGAAGGAGGCTCCGTTTTCTCGCTGGGAGACATTGAGTTCGCTTTCGCGCTGGACGAACCGGAGCCGGGAGCGGCGGAATCGCGCGCGCAGTCGGAGGAAGCCATCGCGCGGTTCAAAGAAGCGCACGAGCGGGTGCTGGGGGAGATCGGCAAAGTGGTGGTGGGACAGCGCGAGGTGCTGGACCAGATGTTGGTGGCCCTGTTCGCGCGAGGGCATTGCCTGCTCATCGGAGTGCCGGGCCTGGCCAAGACGCTGATGGTCAGAACGCTCGGCGGCGCGATCGACCTGGACACCTGCCGCATCCAATTCACCCCGGACCTGATGCCCTCGGACATCACGGGCACGGACATACTTGAGGAGGATTCCGTTACGGGCAAGCGGGCCTTCCGGTTTCATCGGGGGCCAATCTTTACCAATCTGCTGCTGGCGGACGAAATCAACCGGACGCCGCCCAAGACGCAGGCGGCGCTGCTGGAAGCGATGCAGGAACAGCGGGTGACCATTTCGGGGACCAGCTACGATCTGCCCAGCCCGTTCATGGTGCTGGCGACGCAGAACCCCATCGAGCAGGAGGGGACCTACCCGCTGCCGGAAGCGCAACTGGACCGGTTCATGTTTTGCATTCACCTGGCCTACCCGAGCGCGGAGGACGAGCGGCAGGTTATACTTGACACCACGCGCCAGGCGCCCGCGGCCATGGGCAAAGTGCTCACTGCCGCGAGCGTGCTCGAATTGCAGCAGCTCGTGCGCCAGGTGCCCGTCAGCCAGCACGTCGCGCTTTACGCCTTGAACCTGGTGCGCGCCACGCGGCCCAACTGCGAGGGGTCGCTGGATTTCATCAACCGCTGGGTGAACTGGGGCGCCGGCACGCGGGCGGGCCAATATCTGCTGCTGGCCGCCAAGACGCATGTGCTGTTGCAGGGGCGGTTCAGCGTTTCCTGCGCCGACGTGCGGCAGTACGCGCTGCCCGTGCTGCGCCACCGCATCTTCCCCACCTTCACCGCCGCCAGCGAATCGGTGAATACGGACCAGATCATCGCAAAAGTCATCGCGGCCGTCAAAGAGCCGCAGTACTAGGAGTGGGTTGAGCGCTCCCGCCTACAAATTTCTCCCGGCGGAACTGGCCGACCGCATGCACGCGCTGGGCGTGAGGGTGCGCCGTCCGGTGGAAGGCGCCGTGCAGGGGTTGCATCGCTCGCCGCACCACGGTTCGTCGGTGGAATTCGCCGATTACCGCGAATACGCGCGAGGCGACCCGCCGAGTCTGATTGACTGGGCCATCTACGCCCGAAGCGACCGCTACGTCATCCGCCGCTACCAGGAAGAAACCAATCTGCGCGCGCACCTCCTGCTGGACATATCGGAAAGCATGTCCTTCCGCGAAGCGGGCCTGCACTCCAAAATGGATTACGCCTGCTTTCTGGCCGCCGCTCTGATGCTTGTCCTGCTCGGCCAGTCCGACGCGGCCGGCCTGACGCTTTTCAACGATGAAATCCGCAAGACGTTTCCGCCGGTCGCCTCGCTCGACGGCCTGAGACCCATGCTGCTGGCGCTCGAAGAAATCAAGCCGTCGGGCCGCAGCCAGATAGAACAGGCGCTCCACCAGACGGCGGAAAGAATCCAGCGGCGCTCCCTGGTGATCCTGATTTCCGATCTTTGGCAGGAGCCGGCCGGGATCATTCGCGGCATTCAGCACCTGCGCCACGGCAAGCACGAGGTGCTGGTCTTGCAGCCCCTGGACGCGGCGGAGTTGAACCTCTCCTTCGGCGGCCTGGCCGAATTGCGGGAACTGGAAACGGGCGCGCGCCTGCCGGTGGAAGCCGACGAAATCCGCGAGGCCTATGCGAATGAGGCCGCCAAATTCCTGGATGAAATCAGGCGCGGCTGCCTGGGGAGCCTGGCGGAGTATCACCTCATCGACACGCGCACGCCGGTTGAGGAAACGCTCCACGCAAGATTTGGCCAGTTATGACCGGCCTCGCCGCCTTGAATCCGTTTTTCCTTTCGCTGCTGCCGCTGGCCGCGCTGCCCATCCTGTTTCATTTCTTTTACCGCCTCAAGAGACAGACGCGCCCGTTTCCGACGCTGATGTTCTTCCATCGCCTCGATCCCAAGCTCAACGCCCGCCGCCGCCTGCGCGAATGGCTGATCCTGCTCTTGCGCTGCCTGCTGATCCTGTTCCTGTTGCTGGCGCTGGCGCGGCCGGTTTGGTTCGGCCACGGCCAGGAGGGCGCGGTGGCTGTCGTGATGCTGATTGACAACTCCGGCTCGATGAGCGGCCCCGGCGAAGGCGGCCGCACCAAACTCAAGCTGGCGGTGGACGCCGCGCGCGACATCCTCGCCGAACTTCACGGCGCGGACCGCGCGGGAATCGTTCTCCTGGCGCCGGACCCGGCGGCGCAGTTGCCCGACGGCCTGACGCAGGACAAGACCGCCCTCAAACTTGGCCTGGACGCCATCGCCGAAACCGAAGCCAGCGGGAGCGTGGCCGCCGCCGTCGAACGGGCGATGCGAATGCTCGACGCCGGCGCCGCCACGCGCCGGGAAATCCAGGTGTTTTCCGATTTGCAACAGGAGAAGTGGGGCCAGCCGCCCGTCAAGCTCTTTCCGCCGCCGCGCGGCCTGGGCATGGTCGTTCACCGCATCGCGTCGCCCTCTTCCGGGCTGCCCAACGTCTCGCTGACGCAGGTCGAGATGCCGTCCCGGCCCGTTGTCGCCGGCCGCCGCTTCCCCGTCCAGGTGCGCCTGGCCAACTCCGGCGCGAGCGCGGCGCAGGTGCGCTTGAATTGGCTCGACGACGCCGGCAATCGCGGCGGTCTTGACGTCACCGTCGCGCCCCAGGAAACCAGGGAGACCCCGGTCACTCTCCAGGCGCCCAATCCCGGCCTGCGCTGGGCGATCTTCTCCGTCGAGGGCGATGATTTTCCCGCGGACAACCGCGCGGCAGCGGCGTATGTCGGCGTTGAGCAGCAATCGGCGGTGTTCCTGGGAAAGGCTGCGGACTTCGGTTACTTGCCGCTGGCGCTCTCGCCCATGGGCGACGGCCGACTGTCGGGTGTGGCCACATCCTTCTCCACCTTCGAGTCATTCGCCGCCGGGCCGAATCCGGGCTTTGTGGTTATGACGTGGGACGCGATCTTGAAAGCGGGCGCGGAAGGAGGCGCGCGCCTGGAAGCCTTGCGCCAGTTCCTGCTGAAGGGAGGGACGGCGTTGGTGACACCCTTGCCGGCCGGAACGGCGGGGACGGGGAGGAAGCCGGACTGGCTGGCCATCGCGCCGGGCAGTTTGCAAGGTTCATCCAACGGCCTTGCGCTCACTGTGCTTGACAAGGCTGGCGCGATCTTTGACGATGTGCGCGATGCGAGGGGTGAAGTCGCATTGCGCAACGTGAAGGTCTTCCGGTATTTGCCCTTGCGCGTCGAATCGCAAGCCGCGCCGCTGCTTGGATTGGAAGATGGCGCCATCACGCTTGCGGCGCAGAAGGTGGGACAGGGTCTGCTGCTGGCCAGCGGCCTGGCGTTTGATCCGGCCTGGAGCACCTTGCCGCTGAAGCCCGCCTTCGTCGCGCTCGCGCAGGGCATGGCGCTGAACCACGCCGGCGCGCAGGGCGGCATCACGTCGCTGGTGGCCGGCGATCCGCCAGCCGGGTTGCCCGCCGGCTCGGAGGCTCTGGTGGTCCAATCGCTGGGCGGCAGCCCGCTCGACTGGAAAGGCCCGGCCGGCCAATTCACCACCTTCCCGCGCGTCGGCGTCTATGCGCTGCGCCTGGGCAAGGAAACCCGCTGGGTGGCCGTGCGGTCTTCGGAAAAGGAAGGGCGCCGCAAGTTCATCGCCGGCGACACGCTGGCGGCGTTGGGGAACCTTGCTTACTCGGTCGAAGGCATGTCTGGAAGCGAGAGCGCGCGGGCCGAATTTCGCCGCGAGGAACGGTCGCTGGATTTGAGTTTGCCCTTGTTGCTGCTGGCGTTTGTGTGCCTGGCAATGGAGGGCTGGCTGGCCAACCCGGCGCCCCTCAAGCCGCGGCCCGCCGCGATCCGTTAGGGGTGCGGAAACAGGATAGGGGGAACCAGGATACGCCGCAAACAGAGCACGAAGAATCCCCAGTGAGCCCGGCCTAATTTGTTGACATGGCGCTTGTCCTGCCGTTGTCAGAAATCCGGCGGCAAGTCAAATCACGACTCTCTCCCCCGATGTTTTTGGTGTATCCATTTGGTCGTGGTTATTCGCTTGCCTTCAAGGGGCGAAAGTTTCACAGTGACGGCGGATGAATCGAACCTCAATTCGATTTGGTGGAAGTCCAAAACCTTGGAAACCCAGCAACTTATTACGTGGGGCGCAGTGATATGCTGCAATCTTACGTGGATGGGGTGTTCCCACCAACCAATCTGGCGAACGTGGCCCAGTGCCGTCTCGGATACTGGCGGTTCGATTCGGACACGCTCTGGGCGGAGCAGGGCCAATTGCCCAAATCGTTCAACGATGTCAGCCTGACGCCCAGTTGGAGCGGGACGGCGCTCAACATCAACGGCAGCGATCCCACCAGCCAGGTGACCTATTGGGATGTTGGTTCAAACGGCTGGGCCAACATCAATTGCCGGCAAGGCAGCTTGCGATTCTGGTTCAAACCCAACGCCACCGGCGGCCCGCGCCACAACGCGCCCTTTGTCTATATGGGAAGCTCCAGCGGCTTCGACGAGTGGGCGTTGTGGCTCAATCCCACCGGCACTTCGATCAACTTCGTCACCGCGAGCAACGGAGCGAGCAATATCAACCTGACCGCCGGTTGCAACCTCGCCAATACGAATTGGACGCAAATCGTCCTCACTTACGGCCCCGGCGGCTCCAGTCTTTACACCAACGGCTCGCTGGCCAAGAGCGGCAGTCCCGTCACCTATTGGCCCGCCCTGACCAATCGCAATCTGGGCATGGTCATCGGCAACACCACCGCCTACAATACCGCGATCAACGGCCAATTCGAGGAAATGGAGACGTTCAATTACCAGCTTGCCTCAAATCAAATCTGGACGAACTTCCAGACGGTGTACGCCGTCGATAACAATCTGGACGGCGTGCCCGATATTATCGAGGACACGGTGCTGGCGAGTTCGACGCCGTTTTTGGGCGGGCCGGTGGTCGTGGCAGGAACCATCGAGGCGGAGCAGTTTGACAGGGGTGGCCCGGGAATAGCGTATTCCAATGTTGCGGCAAATCCCTCCTGCGAGTATCGTAACACCGGCATGTTCATCACCAATTGCAACGATCTCGGCCTGGGATATTGTCTGGACCAGACACGCTCCAACGAGTGGGCGCGTTACAACATCAATGTGCTCGTGCCGGAGACTTACGCGATAGAGACGCGAGTGGAGGGGTTGGGAAGCAACGGCGTGTTCCAATTGAGTTTCGCGACTAATAATCATACCTACACCAACACCGGGCCGCTGACGATAACGAGCACAAACTGGACGAATGTAACAGGATATGTGGGACTGGCGGCGGGAACAAATGTGATGACGTTGCAATTCATGAGCCCCGGTCGGAGCAACGGGGCTTATGGACCGTTTGTGGGCAGGTTCAATTACATGACGGTTTATCCCTGGTGGACTCCGCCGACGGCCGGACCGGAGACCAACTATGTGACGTTAACCGCTGGGAACAACTTTTTGACGGCGTCGAATAATGCCTATCTGATTCAGAGCGCGATCAACGGCCTGCCCAGCACCGGGGGAACAGTTTGGATAACCAACATCGGGACATTTTATGTGGCGCAGCCGAATCCGAATGAGCAGAACGATGCCTGGCTTAACGCCGTTGCGAACGTAACAAACAACAACATCGCAATACGCGGAGCTGGCATGACTAATACCGTTCTGGTCGGCTATAATCGTGCGACTACGATCTTTTATCTGGGAGAGGATATTCATACAAAGTTAGCTCAATGCACGAATTTCACTTTGCGGGACATTACTTTGCAGTCGCAGCCGCACATGGCCGTGAATCCTGCCAATGCCACGACTACGGTTTACGAGACAGGGGAGCTTCAGCCGCTTGGCCGTCCGTACTTTTATAATACGGGCGCTTTAACCGTTTTTAATGGTATGAATTCCACTACTTTTGCCTATAATATTCTCGTAACGAATTGTGAGTTTCTCAACGCGGATGTATCCATTGTCATTCCTGGACAGGTCAGCAACATTCTGGTTCGGGCGTGCAACTTCATCACCTGGCAGGGGACCAACGGCTATGTTCCGGGTCAATGTAATTCAAATATTCCCAACTCCGGCCCTTACTACTTTGGCGTTGGCATTTACGAGCGGGCGCCTCGTGCTGGTTGGCCCTGCAACATCGGCGTGATGGAAAGCAGCTTTAACGGCAATCCGAACCTGACCAATTACATGACTAATCAAGAAGGCGCGGCCAATGGTTTTATTTTCTACCAGGAGGGAGGCAATTGGTTTGCGCTCCGGAACTTCGTTACCAATAACGCGGAGGAGGGGATGCAATTTGAATCGGGGCCGGCGGCGGTTGCTGGAAACACGTTTTATAGCTGGGCGAATAATTATGCGTGTTGCGCCTTAAGCGCGTGGGGGGGGGCGGATCCGGGCTTAACCGGAACCGGTCCCGGCAATCATTCGACGACGTTTGTGGGGAATTGGGTTTGGGGCAATGAATTTGGAGAGTTGGGAGCGAATGTCATCCCTTCAAATGGTCCCTGCGCGCTCAGCTTTTCAGGCAACTACCTCGATTTGTTTTTGCCCGTTGGCAATCCAAGTTTCATGAACCTGGCGGGAGCGGCGGTTTCGGTTTCCAATTGCCAGCCATTAAGCGTGTGCGGCAATACCGTGGTGAATGCCGGACAGGGAGTGTATTTTTGGGGAGCATCGTCCAATTCGGTCATACTGGCCAACAATTTCAGCGGGGTGACGGACAGCAGCATTCTCGATCTGGGGCTTGGAGCACTAACGGTGCAAGACGGCCAGGTGGTAAGGAATATTCTTGCCAGAGGCGACGGTTACCACCTGAAGGTCCCCTACACGCAAGGATTGAACTGGTTTTTGTATCAGAATCAATTCATCAACGCATCTTCCAACAGCGTTCCGCCATTTACCGATCCCGCGAGCTTGCCAGCGCACATATCAAATTAAGGAGAGTTATGAAACACATTTCAACGTATAAAACAAACGACCGTATTCAC
>PLGF01000094.1:12589-13143 GCA_003138485.1 Verrucomicrobiales bacterium
TCGTTTTCGGGCTGATAAATTTTCCTGTATTCGCCCAAATCCAACAGGCATGGGTGGCAAAATACAACAACGGGATCACCAATGGCAATCATCAGGCGTTGAAGATGGCTCTTGATCCAGCAGGCAATGTCTATGTGCTGGGAGTGTCTCAGAANNACAAACACGGGCTATGTCACGATCAAGTATGCTCCAAACGGCAACCAGCTATGGGCGGCCCGCTATGACTCGACCAACTTTCCCTCCGCCACCCCGGCCGGTTTTGCGGTGGATAGCCTGGGCAATGTTGTGGTGACCGGAAACGCGGTGACGTTGAAATACGACATGAATGGCAATCAGCTATGGAGCGCGACCAATAATGCTCAGGCGATTGCAGTCGATGGAGGGCAGAATGTCTATATTACGGGTGTTTCGAGCAACTTTACAACCATGAAGCTCAATCCTGCGGGCAGCAACCTCTGGTCAGCTACGTGGATATACTATGGGTTGACGAATCTGTCTCAGGTGATCGGCGTTGACGCCTTTACCAACGTGTACGTGGCGGGGCGGGAAGGTTG
>PLGF01000145.1 GCA_003138485.1 Verrucomicrobiales bacterium
GTGTTGCTGGCGATGGTATTGGGGGTGCTCGCCAAGTCGCGAATATTATTGATGACAATGGCATAATTGCTCCCATAGACCAGCGGCGCGTTGGTGAGCGTCACCGTGTAATTATAATTGTTCGAATTGAGCGAGGCGCCGGTGATGGCCACGCCATTGGTAAACGCATAATTGGCCGCGTTGGTGGCATTGGTGACCGCGACCGGTTTGGAGAAAACAATCTCGACGCTAGTCGGTCCGACGTTAAAGACATCGATCACGCTGGGCGGCACGGTGTCGCGCAGCACCGCCAGGGTGATGGGGGCGCTGGTAATCGACCCCATGCTGTTGGAAACAACACAGGTGTAGGTTTGGCCGTTGTTGAGTGCCAGATTGGCGCTGGCGATTGTGTACACGGGCAAGGTGGCCCCGGCCAGCTTGACTCCGGGATTGAGGAACCATTGGTAGGCCACGGGAGCCTGGTTTGTAACCAGCACCGAGAGAGCCGCGCTGAAGCTCTCGACGACCATCACGTTGCTGGATTGCGCGAAAATGCCCGGTTGGGAGTCCACGCCGGTGCAAGGAATAAGGAGCGTGCCAGCCGCGCTGACCGCCGACATGGGTTGCTCAAAGGTGGAATTGGGCAATTGCCAGCGCACGGACAGATTATCGCCCCCACCGCCCTGTTGCATGAGAGATTCCAGAAAATAACGGCAGCCCCCTTGCAGATTGACGAGGGCCGATTGTTGACTGGGGTTCTGGGTCCAGTCCTCCGAAGGGTCCCAGGAGGTTTGCTGCGCAATCGGAACCATGCCGGCGGGGCTTTCGTTGGTGCTCAGAAAGAGCTGTGAACTATCATCGCTGGCGATCCAAAAGGTGTAGAGGCCGCTGACCGGCGGCACAACAAACGTTCGCAGGCGCTGGCCATAATTATCCATGCCCGTATTTATCTCGGTTTCAAAGTTGGTGAAAACATGAGTGTAGGACGCGACGGGATTGTTGGGCCAATTGGGGTTGTCGGTGGCGTTGGTCAGCACGGCCAGCGTATTGCCCACGTTGGGGTTGAGGTTGGTCCAAAGCTCCCGGTAGATGCCGAAGGTCGTCGAGGAAAGGCTGACTTGGGCAAAAGTGGAGGTGTTCAGGGCGGCATTGTTGTGGGCGCACACCGCCAACCCCGCCAAAGCGGGACCGTTCATTTCGATGGTCGTGGTGCTTCCCACTTGTATCCAATTTGTCCCATCAAAACTGTAATAGCCGCTGAACAGGTCGCTCGAACGAACCACTTTGACCCAGACTGGCGGGGAAATCCCGCTGACCTGCGTGTTGTAGGACGATGCCCCCGCCGTGGACCGAGTCTGGAAAGCGACCCCTTGGCCCGCGGTGGCGGTCATAAAGACGTTGGCGGCACCGGGGGTCGTATCGTTGCGGAACATCACCCCCGTCTTGGACCAACCGGAACCTGGATCGCTGTTCTGCACGCTGGTGACCAAGGCCACGACGGCGCCGTCGCAGTTGAAGCTCTGGCTGGCAAAGTTGAATTGATCGGCTGAATTCCAGATGTCAGCTCCGCCTCCGGAAATGGTCCACACGCCAGTGTTATAACTCGCCGAACCGGCGTCCGCGGGCGCTCCAATGTCAGTATCGCTCCATCCTCCGGGCAACCCGGCGGAGGCGGGACAAAGGCTGGCGAGGAAAACAATCAGAAGCAGCGGCGCCAGAGCGTTTGAGGGCAGGCCACCCATCCACAAGGGCCTGCTGCGTTCCGCTCCTTGGCCGTGACCTTGCAACAAACATCGAAAGGGTATCACGTACCATTATATATAAACGCAGTCGAAACGGTGTGCAACCTGAATCCAGACGAGGCGAAGTTCGGCGCGCAAATCCGTTGACGCTGGCGAAACTTTCTATATTCTGCCTTGTTTCATTTGAGGAAGACTGAATCATGGCGATTGTTTCGATTAAGACACTGCTGGAGCGGCACAATCTCGCCACGCCCAGGCAGTTTGACGACTGGAACAAAGCCTGGCGCGTGACGGTTGAGGCCGGCTCCGCGGACACGTTGCTCTCGTTTATCGCGCGGGAGAAGGGCCTGACGGAGGAGGCCTTCCTCCAGGAACTGGCCAAGGCGCTGGGCTGGCCTTTTGTCGATGTCGCCAAGGCGGACGTGCCCCCTGAAGCCCGCAAGCGCATCTCCACCAAGGTCGCCTTCCAGTACTCGGTCCTTCCCACTCAATTCGAGAACGGCCAGTTGCAGGTCGCCGTCAGCAACCCCTTTGACGGCGCCATGCTCAGCGCCGTCCAGTTCGACGCGCGGGTCCCGGTGACTTTCGCGCTGACCACCCACACCGAAATCGAGAAATGCCTCAAGAAGTTCTACGGCGTGGGCGCGGAAACACTCGACGAAATCGCCAAGGACGACGAGCCGCTGGAGTTGCTGGTCGAGGACAAGGAGATCACCGAAGGCGACCAGGAAGCCAGCGTCATCAAGTTTGTCAACCAGATTATATGGGAGGCCTTCAAGGACCGCGCCACGGACATCCATTTCGAGCCTGCGGAGGACGAGCTGCGCATCCGCTACCGCATTGACGGCATCCTGCACCAAACGCCCATGCCGCCCCAGTTGAAGCGCTACCAGGCCTCCTTGATCTCCCGCATCAAGGTCATGTCCGGCATGAACATCGCCGAAAAGCGCCTCCCGCAAGACGGCCGCATCAACGTGCGCATCAAGGGCGAGGAAATCGACATCCGGGTCTCGACGGTGCCGACGGTCTATGGCGAAAGCGTGTCGCTGCGGCTGCTGACGCGCGGGAAGATTTTTTTGAGCCTCGACAAGCTGGGTTTTGCGCCGGAGGAGGACGCCCGGATTCGCGAGATCATCGTCAAGCCTCACGGCATTCTGCTGGTGACGGGGCCGACGGGATCGGGCAAATCGACCTCCCTCTACGCTTTTTTGAGCACGATCAATTCGGTGACCAAGCGGATCATCACCATCGAGGAGCCGGTTGAGTATGAGCTGAAGGGGATCAACCAGATCGCGGTGCGCTCGGATATCGGGCTGACGTTCGCGATGGGCCTGCGCCACATTTTGCGCCAGGACCCCAACGTCATCATGGTCGGAGAAATTCGGGACATGGAAACGGCCGAGATTGCCATTCGCGCGGCCTTGACCGGGCATTTGGTCTTCAGCACTCTCCACACCAACGACGCGCCCAGCGCGTTCACCCGGTTGATCGACATGGGGATCGAGCCTTTTCTGGTGGCCTCTTCGGTGGAGGCGGTGCTGGCGCAACGGCTGGTGCGGACGATTTGCCCCAAGTGCATCGCCGAACAGAAGGTGGAGGCGGCCTATTTGAGGCGCATTGGTTTTCCGGAGGAAGAGATGGCGACGGCGCGGTTTTTCAAAGGCGCCGGATGCGAGGAGTGCCGCCAGTTTGGCTACCAGGGCCGCATGGGAATTTACGAGCTGCTCTTTGTCGATGAGGACCTCCGCTCCCTCATCCTCACGCGGGCGCCCGCATCGAACATCGCCCAAAAGGCGATGGAGCACGGCATGCGCACCTTGCGCAACGACGGCTGGAAAAAGGTGAAGCTGGGCAAAACCACAATCGAAGAAGTGCTGCGCGTCACCCAAACGGAGGAACATCTGGCCGCGCTGGTGGAAGGCCCTAAATCCACGCTCCGCCTCAAAGGTTCCTGATGGCCCGCTTGTACACCGCCAATGTGATGGCCTCGACTGCCGGCGGACGGCGGCTGTGGCAGCTTTCGACCAGCGGAGACAAGTTCGTGTTGCATGGCGAGAAGGCCCTCCTGCCCAGCGAGCGGGTGCCGGCGGGAGCGGCGGGCAAGGACTGGAAAACCCTCTTTCGCGGCAAGCTCAACGTTGCGTGGCTGCCAGCCAGCAGGGTCTTTTTGCGCGCGCTCCATCTGCCCGCCAGCGAGCCGGGCGAGATTGTGCAAATGGTCGAGTTGCAACTGGAGAAACTTTCCCCGCTCCCTGTGACCCAGATCGTCTGGAGCGTTCACTTGCTGCCGCGCCCGGCGGACAAGCCCGACGCCTTGCAAACGGTCATCGTCATGATCGCCAGCCGGGGTGCGGTGGAGGAATTCCTGGGGCAGTTGGAGGGCAGCGGTTTCCTGGCCGACCGCTTGGAAGCGCCGGGTTTGGACCAGTTGCTGTCAGCCGGCATCCGCGAGGAAGGCGTCTGGATATTCCCGGGCGCGGAGGATGAGCCGGTGCTGGTGGCCTGGTGGTATGGGGGAACATTGCAGAATCTTTCGATCGTCGCCCTGCCGCCCGGCCCGGAGCGCGGCTTGCAGCTTAAGACCCAGCTCCAGCAGTTGGCTTGGGCGGGCGAATTGGAAGGGTGGCTGACTTCCCCGCCCAAAATCCACTTGGTCGCCGGACGGGACGACGCGAAGTATTGGGAGCCGGTTCTCAAGGACGCGGGCGAGGAGGTTCCCGTCATCGCGCCCGTGCCGGCCGATCAATTGGCCTCCTTGTGTGCCCGGCGCTGCGCGGCGGACCCCAAAGGAGGAAGCCTCCTGCCGCCGGAGTTCGCCCTCCGTTACAGGCAGCAATTCGTGGATGGTCTATGGATGCGCGGGCTGATGACCGTCTTCAGCGCCTACGTCATTGGCGTGCTGATCTATTTCGGCGCTCTTTATGTCTTGAAGCTCAAGGCGACGCGTGTCAGACAGGATTTGAGCGGCCTCAGCGCCGGCTTCGTCGCCGCTCAAAAGGACAGGGAACAATTGCGAATAGTCAAGGCCCGCCAGGAACTCAAATACAAGGCCCTGGATTGCTGGAAAACTCTGGCCGAGTCCCTGCCCGACGGAGTCACCATCGAGGGAATCTACTTCTCGCGGGGCGCGTTTAAATTGCACGGCACCGCCGATGACCCGGCCAGCATTCTGGCGTTTAACCAGGCCCTTCGCGTCGCGCCCCTTCCCGGGCACGACGACGAAACGCTGTTTTCCGAAGTCACGCAGCCGAACATGCAATCCCGGCCCAACAACAGCACGGAATGGAGATTCGACTGTGCCATGAAGGAGGAAGCCAATGAGTAACTTCCTTGAACAACTCAATTTGACCTCCCAAGAGCGGCGCATCGTCATTGCCATAGGTTCGGTCGTCATCCTCGTGCTCAATTACCTTTTCATCTGGCCGCAGTTCAGTGAATGGGGTCGCATCCAGAAGCAACTCAAGAAGGACTACGCCACCATCGAAGAGGAGAACAAGGAAATTGCGCTGGATCGCAACCCCACCAATGGATTCTACACGCAACTTGTCAAGCTGGAGCGGCTGGAGAAAAGTTCCCCCCGCATTGACGCTGTCCAAGTCCAATTGCCCAAAACCATCGGCGACCTGGCCATGAAAAACGGCGTCACGGTCAATGCATATCAGCCCGTCGGCTCCAGGACCCCCCAGACCAACGAATACTTCGAGGAGCAATCCGAGCAAATCACCATTGAAAGCCAGGAACCGCAATTGGTCAACTTCCTCTACCAAATCGGCAACGATCCCTCCATGATCCGCGTCAGCGAATTGGACCTCCACCCCGCCGACGTGCAGAACCGCTACCGCCTGCGCGGCAGCATCACTCTCACGGCCAATTATGCCAAGAGAGCGCCGGCCGCCGCGCCGGCCAAACCTTCCAAACCGGGGCCGCCGGGGGCCAAGGCGGTGGCAGGCGCGGCTCAACCCGCTGCCAAGCCCCCTGCCGGCGCTGGCCAACCCAAGCCGCCTGCCGGAGCCGGTCAACCCAAGCAGACAGCCGCGCCCAAGCCTGGAGGTCCACCTTCGCCCGGCCAGCCGCCCGTCACCCGTCCTCAACGGACCCCGCTTCCGGCGCCTGTGACGAATACTCCCATACGGAAGAATTTATGAATGTAAAACAATTGATGCCGTGGTTTCTGCTCCTGTCTCTGGCGACAGAGCTTGTGGCTCAAACCGGTCCGCCGACCCCAGGCGGTCCACCCGTAGTTTCGCCCCGCCCACGTGCTCAGGCGGCACCCCGGACCGCAGCCACCAACACCGCGCCGGCCCGCCTGCCTGTCGTGCCGGTGCCGCCGGCGACGCCAACGAACGCGCTTCCGCCCGTCGCCGGCGCTCTGGCGCCATCCTCCGTGCCGGACGCCGCCACGAAATCCATGGCCGACCAGCCGGGGGCGGACGCAGGCGACATCACGTATAATTTCCCAGCCATCCCGGTGGATCAATTGCTGGATATGTACGCCGATTTGATACACCGAACCCTCCTGCGCGCCAGCGGCGGCTCCTCGGCGGTCACAGCGACCACTGCCATTGCCTTGAAAACTGAAAGCCCGTTGACGCGCGCGGAAGCCATCGAAGCGATTGAAACGGTGCTGGGAATGAACGGCATCACCATTGTCCCCATCGGTGAGAAGTTCGCCAAGGTGGTGACGGAAGCGTCGGCGCCGACGCAGGGCGGCGCCCTTTCCACAAATTTTGCCTTGCCCGAAGCCGGCAAGTTCGTCACGGAAATCGTCCAAGCCCGATATACCTCGGTGTTGGACCTGGTGGAAATCCTCAAGCCTTTCTCGCGGATGCAAAACAGCATTATCGCGTTGCCCAGCACCCAGACGCTCATTCTGAGGGACTACACGGAAAACGTGGAGCGGATGATGGAGATGATCAAGAGAATTGACGTGTCCAGCCCGCTCATCATCAAGCCCAGGGTGATCGCCATCAAGTACGCCCTCGCCAGCGACATCGCATCCGCCCTCAGCTCGCTTGGGGCCGGCGGCGGCACGTCCGTCGGCAAAAGCACCTCTGGAGCCACAAGTTTCGGTTCCACGGCCCGCCCCGGCGCCAACGGCGCCATGGGTGGCACCGGCACAATGGGCGGAATAGGCGGGGCTGGCGGCGCCTATCCCGGTGCGGCCACCGGCACGAGCGCCCTGGGATCGCAGGCGACCAGCGCCCGCAGCGCTTTCCAGCGGAATCTTGGACAAATCGTGCAAAACGCCGCCCAAGCCGGCCAGTTCCAATTGTTCGGCCAGACCAAGATCATCGCGGACGAACGCACCAATTCCCTCCTGGTCTTCGCCAATGACGACGATATGGCCATGATTACCAACATCATCGACAAGCTGGACGTCGTCCTGGCCCAAGTCATGATTGACGCGATCATCATGGAAATCAACCTGACGGGGACGGAAACCAAGGGAATCAGCTACATCCAGCCGCAGAGAACCTCCGGGAATCTCACCGGCATCGGCGGTGTCAACAATCTTAGCTCAGCCGCCTCTTCGTTCTTGTCTTCCTCCAATGGAACCAGCAGTTCGGCGGGTTCGAGTCTGGCCAGTCTTCCTGGAGGGTTCAGTTATTTCGGCCAGTGGGGCAACAACCTCAACGTGGTGCTGGAGGCGGTCGCGGGCGACAGCCGGATCAATGTCCTTTCCCGTCCGCGCATTCAAACCTCCCACGCGGTGCCGGCTGACTTGTTCATCGGCAACACCGTGCCCTACGTGACGGGGACCTACAACTATGGATACTCCAGCGGCCCCAGTTCGCAGTACACGCAGTTGGAAGTGGGAATTCACCTCCAGGTCTTGCCCTTGATCAATCCCGACGGCCTGGTCGTCATGGATATCCAGGCGGATGTCGAACAACTTGGGCCGGACGTGCAGATCGCCGGCGTCGGCGGCGTGCCGACCACCACCAAGCGCCAGGCCGGCGCGAAAGTGGCGGTGCGCGACGGCGAGACCATCATTCTGGGCGGGTTTATCAGCGACAGCCGGAGCAAATCCGACACGGGAGTTCCAGGTCTCAAGGACATTCCGTGGTTCGGCAACCTGTTTAAAAGCACGTCCGTCCAGAATCTTCGCACCGAGCTTGTCATGCTCATGCGGCCCACCGTTCTGCCCACGCCCCAGATCGCCGCGCAGGTCGCCGCTGTCGAGCGCAACAAACTGGCCAGCGTGAAACAGGCCGAGCGCGAAATCCGCGAGGACGAAAGAGTTCGCAACGCTGATATAGACGCTCAACTCGCCATCGACGAGGCCAGGCAGGCGAAGAAACGCGCCGCGGCCAGTTCCGCCCCCCCGGCGCGCACCACCACCCAGCCGATCACCGATTTCCAGCAGTACAGGCCGTCTCCGCCACCGCGGAATGCAGCGCCCGATCCCGGCAATGTTTCGACCAACGCCCCGTCCTCGAACTGACTGGCAAGCAGATTCTGAAATTGCGCCGTTGCAAAAAATGGCGGGGACTGCTTAGATTGGGGATAACGCCTTGCGATTAAAGCATGAAAAGAAGCATCTATGTAGTTGACGACCAGTCCAGTGTGCTGGACACGGCGGTCATGGTCCTCCGTTGCATGGACCCGGAATGGGTCGTTGAAGGGTTCAAAGACCCATTGGAGGCCCTCGTGGCCGTTCAGGCCCGGCCGCCGGACTTGATCCTTTCCGATCAACTCATGCCGGGCATGTTGGGCAGCCAAATGCTCGAAGAGGTCCGCGCCGTGTCGCCGGGCACCATCCGCGTCATCATGTCAGGCTTCGTCGCCCTCAACAAGCTTACCCTGATCACTTCGGCCCACCAGTACCTCGCCAAACCTATCGACAGCGTCAAGCTGCGCGAAATGATCCAGCGCGGCTTCGCCGCC
>PLGF01000014.1 GCA_003138485.1 Verrucomicrobiales bacterium
CAACTATGGCGCAGGGATTTTGACCGCTGGCAAGGCGCGAGCGAGGCGCATAGCCAACGGCTCTGTAACGAGCGAGCAACGCGGCCGGCGGTCAAAAGAACCAGCCAGAGTTGCGCGGATTATTTTTTCGCGATGCCTTACGGAATCTCCAAATTGGCGAAGGCGTTGTTGCCGAATGTCTGGCTGCTGGGCTCCTTGGCCGGAGGCAGCGGTTCGGGCGGGGCGGCGGCTTGCTCGGCTTGCTTGGCGTCATCCGATTCGCTGGAGTCGTCAGTCACGCCGGATTCTTCGGGCGGCGGAAGGTCGGCCGTTTCGATGGTATGCGGGTTGCGGGCGCGTTTGGAGCGCGGCAGAGGGCTGAGCATGACGTTGATGCCCTTGCCAATGAGCTTGGCCGGGGCGTCGGGATGGGCGAAGGGGGTCAGGGCCTTGACCAGTCTCTCGACTTGCTGGAAGCCAAATTCCTTGTGCGCCATCTCGCGGCCGCGGAAGCGCAGGGTGATCTTCACCTTCATGTCTTCGCAGAGGAAATTGGTGGCGTGCTGGAGTTTGACGGCAAAATCGTGCGGGTCGATATTGGGGCTGAGTTGGATTTCCTTGACCTTGTTGGCGTGCTGATGTTTGCGCGCTTCCTTCTCCTGCTTGGCCAATTCGTAGCGATATTTGCCGAAATCCACCAGCCGGCAGACCGGCGGCGTGGCGCCTGCGGCGATTTCGACCAAATCAACCCCTTTGGCCCGGGCCAGGTTGATCGCTTCGCCCAAGGGCATCACACCGAGGTTTTTCTGGCCGTCGTCGATGACGCGGACCTCGCGGGCGCGGATTTTCCCGTTGACGCGCGTGAACGAGGCGGGTGGAGAATAAGAACGAGGGGAGAAAGGGCGACTCAAGAGGCCCTCACGGGTTGGTGTATGTTCATGTACGCTTCGACTATATTTCTCATGCCGGGAATTGCCCGATTACTTGTAAACTAACCCTATTATCCAGGCTTTTGCAAGGGTAAAATTTACCGGAAATTCCCGTGCCTCGGAATCGGGGTTCCCCGCAGCCGGCCGATTTCCGGCCCAGCCGCTTGCCTTTCGCCAGGGGCCTCATTACTTTCGCCTCTTGATGGCTGACATCGCCCCATTTGCCGCTGTGCGCCCGAAGCCCGAACTGGCCGGGAGTATCTGCGAATTGCCTTATGACGTCATGTCTTCTTCGGAGGCCCGCGCCCTGGCGCGCGGCAACCCGTTGAGCTTTCTGCGCGTCAGCAAGCCGGAAATCGACCTGCCGGAAAACATCGACCCCCACGACCCCCGCGTCTATGCCAGGGGCCGGGAACAATTCGCGCGGCTGCTGGCCGATGGCGCCTTGGTTCGCGACTCCCAGCCCGCTTTCTACTTCTACCGCCAGATCATGGGCCGCCACAGCCAGACCGGCCTGGCCGCCGCCGCCAGTTGCGACGATTATCTCCGCGGCTTCATCAAAAAACACGAATTGACCCACCCCGACAAGGAGGACGACCGCGTGCGCCATATCGAAGCGCTCAACGCGCAGACCGGCCCCGTCTTCCTGGTTTATCGCGCAACCCAGCTCATGGATGATCTGGCTGCGGCCCACACCGCGCGGACGCCCGACACGGATTTCACCGCCGCCGACGGCGTGCGGCATACCTCCTGGACGGTCCGCGAGGCGGAGGCCATTGCCGCCATCCGCGCCGCCTTTGCGGCGATGCCCTGCCTGTATATTGCCGACGGCCATCATCGCAGCGCGGCGGCGGCGCGAGTATTCCAGGCGCGGCATGGATCGGGCGGAAGCGGGCAGTTTCTGAGCGTCATCTTTCCTCACAACCAGACGCAGATTCTCCCTTACAACCGGGTCCTTAAGGATTTGAACGGGCAGGACGAAGCCCAACTGCTCAAGAAACTTGAGGCGTTATTCGTCATCTCGAACCCTGGCCCGGCGCGGCCCGCCGGCAAGCATGAATTTGGCTTCCTATTGGCGGGGCGCTGGCGCTCGTTGCGGTTCCGGCCGGAGCTGACGGCCGGCCGCGGCGCGGCCGGGGGCTTGGACGCCGCCTTGCTGCAAGAGCTGGTGCTCAAGCCTGTCTTCGGTATTGACGACCCGCGCACCAGCGGGCGGATCAACTTTGTCGGCGGCGTCCGTGGCACTGGCGAGTTGGAGAGTCTTGTCGCGACAGGTCAATATGCCTGCGCCTTCTCCCTTTTTCCCACCAGCATCGAGGACCTCATGGCCATCGCGGACGCCGGGGGCCTCATGCCGCCCAAAAGCACCTGGTTCGAGCCAAAACTCCGCGACGGGATGTTCTGTCATCTGATTGACTAACTTCAGTCCCCCGGGGCCAGGCGCAGGTTGCGCAAGACCTGGGAGGTGGAGCGGGTCTTGTTGAGAGTGTAGAAGTGCAGACCCGGCGCGCCTTCGCGCAGAAGTTCCTCGCATTGCCGCGTCGCGTATTCGATTCCGAACTCCGCGCAGGCCGCGTCGTCCCCGGCGTACTTTTCCAGGCTGGCCAGCAGCGGGGCGGGCAGCGCGGCCCCGCACAGCGCCGTGAACCGCTTGATCTGCGACGCGCTCAAAATCGCGATGATCCCCGGGCAAATCGGCGCGGCCGCCCCTTTTCTGGACAGGTAATCGCGGAAGCGGAAGTAATCCGCGTTGTTGAAGAAAAGCTGAGTCAATATGAAGTCTGCCCCGGCGTCGATCTTCGCCTTCAATCGGTCCCAATCCACCTCGCGCCCTTCCTTGCACGCCACATGCCCTTCCGGGAACCCGGCCGCGCCGATGCAGAAGCCGCCCATCTCCTTGATGAACCGGACCAGTTGCCACGAGAACTCGAATCCGCCGGCGGTCGGCTTGAAGTCGCCGCCGCCCGGCGGATCGCCGCGCAAAGCCAGGATGTTGCCGATGCCCAGCGCGCGGGCCTGAAGGAGCACCGCGCGCGATTCCTCGGCGGTGGAGTTCACGCACGTCAGGTGCGCCATCGCGGTCAGTTTGTGCTCCCGCTGAATGCGGTCCACCATCATCAGCGTCTTGTCGCGCGTGCCGCCGCCGGCGCCGTAGGTCATCGAGCAATAGTCCGGCGCCAATTCCTTGAGGGCGGGTATTGTTTTCTCCATGAGCGCGCGGTCGCCTTCGTCGGTTTTCGGCGGAAAAAACTCGAACGAGATCACCGGGCGGCGCATCGCCGCCTTACTCGCGTAAACGTCGCGGATAAATTGCATTGGCCCCAGTATGGGTATTGGCCGCGAATTTTCAAGAGCCGGGCGACGCGAGCCTCTCAAGTTTTGGACATCAGATGGTGCGGTCAATGGACCAATCCGCACTACGCCGGGGGAAAATGACTAGTCATTCCAGCGCCTCCGTTGCCGGCGGATCTCTGATAACGAAGAGGCGCCCGGCGTCAAGGCGCGCGTGTCAACTTCAAAGCCGCGGCGCTGAGCGTCTCCGTGGGCTTGCCGCCTACCACCGTGCCGCTGGTTTCCACGGAGCCGGTGTAAATCCCGTTTGCGGCATCAAGGTAAATCCAGATTCGCGGGCGCGCGATGCCTTCGGCCTCGATGATCGGGCCTTTCAGAGTGCCGCGGACTACGTAGTCGGTCTTCACGTTGAGGGTGCGGCCCAGCCAGCCGCGGTTGCGCGCGATATAGCCGGCCCGAATTCGGGCGTCCCCGACTTTTCCCGACACTGTGCCATCGGGATGAATGTCCAGCGCGACGGGCAGGTTGGTCTGCCGGCACCAGGAGTCTGTGACGCGGGCGTTGCCGGACCAACGTCCGGCCATCGCCGGCGTGACGATGGAATCCTCGGCGCAGGCGGCGGCGGCGAGAAGAAAGGGCAGGGCGGCGGCAAGCAGAGAGGTGAAGGCAGGCGGTTTCTTTTGCATGTTAAACCGGGCGAACGAGGCGCCCTGAAGGCTTGCCAATGATTTGCCCTTCCTTGAAAACGGTCCGGCCGCGCAGCAAGGTTCGCACGACGCGCGCCTGCAGGCTCCGGCCGATGTACGGGCTTTGCCGATTCCGGTAAAAGAGGTCTTCGCCTCTTATTTGATGGGATTCGCCCAACTTGACCAGCGCCAGGTCCGCATCGCAGCCGGGGGCCATTTTTCCCTTGCACGGCGGCAGGGCGAAGCGTTGTGCGGGGTTGGCGGAGAGGACGCGCGCCAGGAGCGGCAAGGGCGCGCCGTGGTCGAAATGGGCCAGGGTAAGCATCATGGGCAGCAGATGTTGCGCGCCGGAAATGCCGCCCCAGTCGCGGAAGATGTTCGACGAAACCTTCATGGAAGGCGGCGACGGGGAATGGTCCGAGCTGACGGTGCAGATGTGTTCTTGCAGAAATTCGAGCCACAGCGCCTGCTGTTCCGCGGCCGAGCGCAGGGGCGGGGCGCACTTGGCGGCCGGGCCGATGCGGATGGCGTCTTCGGTATTCAGCGCCAGGTAGTGGGGGCAGGTTTCACAGGAGACATCGACTCCGCGCTTGCGGGCCGCCCAGATCAGGGCGACGCACGCCGCGGAACTGACATGCACGACGTGCAGCCGGCAGCCGGTGGCGCCCGCATATTCAACGGCGGTGCCAATGGCGTCCAATTCGGCCTCAATGGGCCGCGAATCCAGATAATCGCGCATCGTTGAGCCGCCTTCGCTGACGGCGGCTATCCAAAGGCGCTCGATCATGGTTTCGCTTTCCGCGTGGACGGCGACCGGCAGGTTCAGCGCGGCGGCCCGTTTCATTCCCTCGCGCAAGGTTTCCTCGTCCGACGATGCAAAGTCCTGGATGCCGCTGTCGCACATATAGGCCTTGAATCCAATCACGCCGCAGTCGGCCAATTCGCCCATCTGGTCCAGATTCAAAGGCGTCAACCCGCCCCACAACGCGAAATCGACATACGAAGCCTGCCCGGCGGCGGCCTCTTTGGCGCGAAAACTCTCCGCGTTGAGCGTCGGCGGATGGGCGTAAATCGGCATCTCCAAGAAGAGCGTGCCGCCGCCGGCCGCGACGGATTTGGAGCCGGTTCCGAACCCTTCCCAATGCTCCCGGCCCGGCTCGTTGAAATGGACGTTCGCGTCAATCACCCCGGCGAATACATGCAGCCCATCCGCCTCGATGGTTTCGCGGGACGCGCCTCCCAGCTCCGGCGCCAGCGCCTGGATACGTTCGCCGGCGATTCCGATGTCCAGCCGCTCGACTCCTTGGGCGCTGACCACCTGGCCGCCGCGAATGACGACATCAAACTCATTGAGATTGGCGTTGCTGTGGCCCATTTTTGTCGTGTCATCTCAAATATCTTCCTTACGATAACTCCTTCAAACATCAAAGCGACATGAAACTTCGATATGCGTGGAAGATGCAATATGATAATCGCTCCGGCGGCGCTGGGCGCTCTCCTGCTGGCCTGGACGAGCGCGCGCGCCGGCGACACGCCGCCCGGAATTGAGGCGCTCAATCCGCCGCAGGCCGGCTTTTATGGCCGGGTCTTGAATATGGAAGGCATTCCCATCAAGGCGCACGCGGAGGTGTCCGATGCGGCGATGCTCGAAGCCTGCCGCCGCCTGCGCCGGCTGCTCGAAAACATCCCGCAGGCCCGGAGCAATCTGGTTTCCGCGGGCGCGGAGTTCCACATCATAGGGAAGAACCAGATGATGGTCGATCTGCCGGAGTGCCAGCAATGGAAGGGCAAGAAATTCGATGGGAACCTGACGTTGGACCAGCGCGACCGCGGCTGGGGCGGGTTGATGTCCAGTTGCGGCGAGGAGAATCTTCTGGCCCTGCCCAGCGACCGTTACCGGGACCATCGCGATATTTGTTCGCACGAGTTCGCGCACACTTTGATGGGCTTTGGCCTTTCGGACGAGATCGTGGGCCGCATCAAGAGCCAATATAAGGATTCGATTGCCAAAGGGCTTTGGAAGGCCTACGCGGGTACGAACCCGGATGAATTCTTCGCCGAGTTGACGATGTGGTATTTCGGCTCGCGCGGAGATTACGGGAGCATTCAACCGCCGCCACAGCCGGGGCGGGCCTGGCTGGCCGCGCACGATCCGGAGGCCTTTGCGTTGCTGGACAGCCTTTACAGCGGGCGCCTGAGCATCCCGGCGCGGACGTGTAAACTTCTCCCCTTGGCCGACCTTCGCGCCATCGCTTCGCTGCGATCCAAAGAAAGCGCGATCGCGACGAGCCTGATCGCCCGGAATCTGCGCGGATCGAAATGCGAAGTCTTCTGGGTGGATTATTCCGGGAAACCGATTCCGTACGGGGAGATTCAACCCTTCTGCACCTGGAGCGGCGCGACCTACGCGACGCACGTTTGGCTATTCACCGGCGAAAACCAGCAACCCGTCGCGGCCGTGGCGGCAGAGCCGGAGCCGGGCCGGGTTGACCTGCGCTGAACTTTTCGGATTTACGCCAGTTCCTGGATTTTGGACGGTTCGATCAGTTCGATTTCGTAGCCTTCCGGGGCGTCAATAAAGGCAAAACCGCCGCCGCCGCCGGGATGGAGGGTCGGCCCGTCGGAATACTTCAGGCCCAGAGAGGCCAGGTGCCGGCCAAAGTCTTCGAGGCTGTCGATTTCGAATGCGAGGTGGGTGAGGTCGGGCGGGACTTGCACGGGGCCGCTGGCGGGAAAGAAACAAATCTCGATGAGTTCCTGGCTTTCGGGGGCTTTCAGGAAAACCAGTTCTGAACCGCGGGGCGACTTGTGCCGCCGCACTTCTCCCAGGCCGAGGACTTCCTTGTAAAACCTGACCGTTCGTTCCAGGTCGTTGACGCGGTAGCGTGTGTGGTGGAGTTTTCTCGCAATCATGGCGTTATGATAGCGCACAGGGCGGCGGCAGGCAATGGGCCATCGGGCGCCGCTCACTTCTTTCCGCGGGTTAATGCTTCTCTTGTGTCTTGGGGACAAACAACGGACTGGCAAAAAGGCTTGCAAATCCGTGGAGAAGGAAACAAAGTCAGGAAACAAGAAAAAGGACGCACTGCGGATCGCGCGCATGAAATCGCGTGGGAAATGTCAGGTCGGAGGCTGTAAGGAGACTGAGTATTATTACCGTGCGTCCATAAACTAAATCGAGGAAAAATGAACATGAAAGTTGCAATTCTGGCACTCCTGGCTGCTCTTCCAGCCATGGCACAGACAAACCAGCCGGTGGTGGAGGACTTCAAGCCCTCAAGCCTGAACCAGCCAGGCCAGCAGTACCCGCAGGTCAACTCCCAACGCTACGCGCGCTTCCGCATCGCGGCGCCCAATGCGCAAACCGTCACCGTGGGCTTGGGCCTGGGCGGTCGCGGGGGCACCCCCCTCGCGAAAGGCGAGGACGGCGTCTGGGTGGGCACCACAGCCGGACCGATGGATGAAGGCTTCCACTACTACCATCTGACGGTTGATGGGGGGATATTCAACGATCCTGGCACGTTGAACTTCTACGGTTCGACTCGTTGGGAAAGCGGCATTGAAATCCCCGCTCATGACGAGGACTTCTACGCCTTCAAGGACGTTCCCCACGGCAAAGTGCAGATGATTATTTTCCCCTCGAAGACCACAGGCAAGATGTGCCGCGCCTTTGTTTACACGCCGCCAGACTATGACAAGAACCCAGCCAACCGCTATGCGGTTCTGTACCTGCAGCATGGCTGGGGCGAGGATGAAACTGCCTGGTGGAACCAAGGCCACGCCAATCTGATCATGGACAACCTCATCGCCGAAGGGAAGGTGAAGGGATTCATCATTGTGATGACCTACGGCTTGACCAATGAAGGCCCTGGTCCGGGTGGACGCAGGGGTGGCCGTGGACCGGGCGGACCTGGTGGACCTGGCGCACCGGGCGGCGGCGCCCTGGCTGCCGCACCACCCGCCGCAGCCCCTGCCGGTGGGACGAATCAGGCGCCCGGAACGGATCGGGGAGGTCGCGCCGGCGGACGTGGTGGGATGGCCGGCTTCGGGAGCAACGACGCTTTCGACCACCTCCTGGTCGATGAACTGATCCCCTATGTTGACTCCAATTTCCGCACGCTCGCTGACCAGCCGCATCGCGGCATGGCCGGCCTGTCCATGGGCGGAATGGAGACCCACAGCATCACGCTCAAGCATCTCGACGTATTCTCCCACATCGGTCTCTTCAGCGGCGGCATTATCTCCCCCGCTGATGTCACCAACGCGCCCAGTTTCAAGGAGAAAGTCAAAGTCGTGTTCTGCAGTTGCGGCAGCCGCGAGAACCCCGGCAACATCCGGTCCAATCACGAAGCCCTCGAGAACATGGGCATCAAGAACACCGCGTTTGTCTCGCAGGACACAGCTCACGAGTTCCTGACCTGGCGCCGCAGCCTGCGCGAATTCGCGCCGTTGTTGTTCCAGGAGTGACCGGCGCCCTGCGGTCAGGCGGTGTTGATTTCCCGCGCGCGAATGCAGGCGGCGGCGTGGCCGGGGTCCGCCTGCGGCTCCAAAGCGGGCACGATTTGCGAGCAGCGATCGACCGCATAGGCGCAGCGCGGATGGAAAGGGCAGCCCGGCGGCGGCTGGAGCGGGGAAGGGGGATCGCCCGCCAGGAGAATGCGGCTGCGCAAGGCTTCGCGGCGGGGATCGGGAATGGGTATGGCGCTGATCAAGGCCTTGGTGTAAGGATGAAGCGGGTGCTCAAAGACCCCGCCGGCGGGGCCGATTTCCACAATTCTTCCCAGATACATCACGGCGATCCGGTCTGAAATATATTTGACTACGGACAGGTCGTGGGAGATGAAGATCAGGGTCAGCCTCATTTCACGGGAGACGCGGGCCAGAAGATTGATGATTTGGGCCTGAATGGAAACGTCCAAGGCCGAGACAGGCTCGTCCGCGACGATGAGTTGCGGCTCGACGGCCAGGGCGCGGGCGATGGCCAGGCGCTGGCGCTGGCCGCCGGAGAATTCGTGCGGATAGCCGCGCTGCGCGCGGGGCGGCAGTCCGACTTTGGCCAGGAGCGCGGTGACCCTGGCGGGGAGTTCGGAGTTCGGGACCGGGCGGTGCGCCTGGATGGCCTCGGAGAGGGCGTCGAAAACGGTCATCCGGGGGTTGAGCGAGGCGTAGGGGTCCTGGAAAATCATCTGAAAGTCGGCTCGCGCCTCGCGCAGGAGCGCGCCGCGCAGGGCGGTCAGATGACGGCCTTGGAGAATGACGGCGCCCGCTGTGGGCCGGATGAGTTGCAGGAGGGCGCGTCCAAGAGTGGATTTACCGCAGCCGGATTCGCCAACCAATCCAAGGATTTCACCCTTCCGCAAATCAAAGGAAACGCCATCGACGGCGCGCACCAGGCCGACGCGCCTTCTGATGACGAATCCTCTCTCGACCGGAAAGTGGGCGGCGAGGTTCTCCACGCGCAGAAACGGCGCGGCGGGATTTTCAGGCGCGGTCATATCTGAAGATTCTCCTTTTGCACGCGGAGGCAGGCGGAGAGGTGATCCGGGGCGACTTCCAAAGGCGCGGCCTCCGCCGCCGCGCAGGCGTCCACCGCATGGTCGCAACGCGGCGCGAACGGGCAGCCGGGCAGGGGATGGAATGGGTCCGGCGGCCCGCCGGCAATGGTGTAGAGTTCGCGGCCCTTGGCCTGGAGCGCGGGAATGGATTTTTCCAGCGCGCGGGTGTAGGGATGCCTGGTTTGGTAAAAAAGCTCCTCCGTCCGCGCGCTTTCCATGACACGGCCGGCGTACATGACAATGACGTGGTCGCAGAAGCCGGAGACGATGCCGAGGTCATGACTGATGAGAATGACGGCCATGCCCAGTTCAGCGCGCATTTTCTGCATGAGTTCGAGGATTTGCGCCTGGACGGTGACGTCCAGCGCGGTGGTGGGTTCGTCGGCGATGAGCAGGTCGGGCTTGGTGATCAAGGCCATGGCGATCATGACGCGCTGGCGCATGCCGCCGGAAAACTCGTGGGGATACATGCCAATGCGGTGCGCGGCGTCGGGGATTCCGACTTCGTCGAGCAAATCCAGGGCGCGTTTGCGGGCGCTGGCACGGGTGATTTTCTGGTGGATCAGAAGCGGCTCGATCAATTGGTCTCCAACGCGCAGATACGGGTTCAGGGAGGTCATGGGGTCCTGGAAGACCATGGCGATGCGGCGTCCGCGGATCTGGTTGAGTTGCCTTCGCGAAATGTGGAGCAAGTCAACACCGTCAAAAACAGCCTGCCCGGCCTCAATGCGCCCAGGCGGCTGGGGCAGCAGGCCCATCAGGGAATAACAGGTGACGGATTTGCCGGAGCCGGACTCACCGACGATGCCCAGGGTCCGGCCAGGCTCGATCTGAAAGGAAACGTCCCGCACCGCGCGAGCGACGCCCGCCCGGGTGTCAAAGCTGACGCTCAAATTGTTGACAGAGAGCAGGGGCATGTTCAATCCTTGGAAGCGCGCACGTCCAGGGCGTCGCGGAATCCGTCGCCGAGAAAGTTAAGGGAGAACAGGGTCAGCGCCATCACCAAGGCGGGATAAGTCAGCAGCCACGGGTATTCCTCCATCATTTCGGCGCCTTCCTTGATGAGGACGCCCCAGGAACTTTGCGGCGGCTGGACGCCCAGGCCCAGAAAGCTCAGGAAAGATTCCAGCAAGATCACTTCGGGGACCGTCAGCGTCGCATAAACGATGATCGGACCGAGGAGATTGGGGATGATGTGGCGCAGAAGGATTCGACTCGGGCGCAATCCCAGGGCGCGGGCGGCCTCGATGAATTCCTGTTGTTTGAGGGACATGACCTGGCCCCGGACGATGCGCGCCATGGTCAGCCATTCGATGGCGCCAATTGCGACAAAGAGCAGGCGGATGTCCTGCCCAAAAAAAACCATGAGCAGGATCACGAAGATGGTGAAGGGCAGCGCGTAAAGGATGTCCACCGCGCGCATCAGGAGGGCATCGAGGTTGCCGCCGACGAAGCCGGAGACGGCGCCGTAAATGACGCCAATGGTGAGCGAAACAGCGGTGCCCAAAAGACCGACCATGAGCGAAATACGCCCGCCATAGAGCAGACGGGCCAGGAGATCGCGGCCCAGCGGGTCGGTGCCCAGCCAGTGCGCGCGGCACGGCGGCACGGGGCCGAGGGCAAGGTCCTGTTGTTCGTAGGTGTAACCAATAACGTAGCGGCACAGGAGCGGCTCCAGGAAACAGAGCGCGGACAAAACGACAACGACCGCCAGGCCAAAGAGAGCCAGCTTGTTTTTGCGCAGACGCCGCCAGGCGTCGCGCCAAAAGGACGCGCCCGGCTCCGCTTCGATCCGGCGGATGGTTTGGACGTTTGATTCAGGCATCATTCAAAGCGCAGGCGGGGGTTAAGCCAGACCTGGACAATGTCCGCCAGCAGGTTCAGGAGAATGACAAATAGCGCGTAAAACAAGACCGAGCCCATGACCATGAAGTAGTCGCGGTTGAAGGCGGCGGTGACGAAGTAGCGGCCCAGGCCGGGGATTCCGAAGATGGTCTCCACGACAAAGGAGCCTGTCAACAATCCCGCGATGGCCGGGCCGAGAAAGGAAACGACAGGCAGAAGGCCGCCGCGGAGGGCGTGTTTGAAAAGAACGCGCGCTCCGCCTGCGCCTTTGGCCTGGGCCGTGCGGATGAAGTCCTGCCGCAGGATTTCCAGCAGGCCGCCGCGCGTGAGGCGCGCGATATAAGCGGCATAATATGCGCCCAGAGTCAGCGCGGGGAGGACCCGATCCCGCGGAGAGAACCACCCGGCGGCGTTGAACCAGTCCAGGTGCAGGGCGAAGCCGGAAATGAGCAGGGGGCCCATGACAAAGGTCGGCACGCACAATCCGATCATGGCCAGGGACATCGGGACGTGATCCCAGGGGCTATTCTGTTTAAAAGAGGCGATCGTGCCAGCCAGGAGGCCGAAGACCAGGGCGACGGCCAGCGCTTCGAATCCCAGTTCCAGGGAGACGGGAAAGGCGTCCGCGATAATTTCATTGACAGTGCGGCTGGGGTATTTGAAGGACGGCCCGAGATCGCCGCGCAGGAGATGTCCCATTTGGATCAGGTATTGTTGAAAGAGGGGTTTGTTCAAGCCGTAATGGGCTTCCATGTGGGCGCGGACTTCCTTGCTGACTTGTTTCTCAGTGTCGAAGGGACCGCCGGGCGCCAGGCGCATCATGAAGAAGGTGACTGTCGCGATGATGAACAGAACGGGAATGGTTTCGAGAAGGCGGCGTGCTATGAAGCGCAACATAGGTCAATGGGTTTCCGGTTCCAGATGGATGAACTTGTAGTTGGGCTGGTCCAGCAGGTTGGGATACCACCCCTTGACACTGGGCCGGATGAGGCGGGGGTTGGTGTAAACGTAAACGGGGATGATGGGCATTTCATCCACGAGGATCGCTTCGGCTTTTTGATAGGCGGCGTAGCGGACGGCCTGGTCGCCCGTGTTGGAAGCTTCCCGGCAAAGGCGATCATAATCCGCATTGGACCAGCCGGTTTCGTTGTTGCCGCTGTCGGTGGTGAAGAGGTCCATGAACGTGCTGGGGTCCATGAAATCGCCAATCCATCCGGCGCGGCCAATGGAGTAGTTGGTGCGGCGCATCGAATCCAAATAGACCTTCCATTCCTCGTTGTGCAAGCGCACGTCGATGTTAAGGTTCTTCTTCCACATCTGCTGGACGGCCTCGGCAATGGCCTTGTGGTTTTGCAGGGTGTTGTAGAGCAGTTCGACGGCGGGAAAACCCTTTCCGTCGGGATAGCCCGCCTCGGCCAGAAGACGGCGGGCGGCCGCCACGTCTTCGCGCAGTCGCGCCGTCGCGGTGAAGCCGGCGGTGTTGGGAGGCGTCAGGCAATAGGCGGGCATTTCGCCGGCGCGCGTGACCGTTTCCGTGATGGCGTGGCGGTCGATGGACATGGCCAGGGCTTGGCGCACACGCTTGTCGTTTAACGGCGGACGGGTGACGTTGAGCTTGTAGAAATAGGTGGAGAGAATGGGATAATCATTGATGAGGGCCGGCCTGTTTTTCAAATAGAACTGGACTTTGGACTGCGGCGCCTGGCGGATGGTGTGGACCTGGCCGGAGCGAAACATCCGCTCCTCGGTATCGTAACTTTCCTCGGGATCAAAATAGATGCTGTTCAAGCGAACGTGCGCGGCGTCCCAGTAGGCCGGGTTTTTTTCAACCAGGATGTGCGAATGCAGGCGCCACTCCTTGAGGACGAACGCCCCGTTGCCAACGAAATTCTCCGGGCGCGTCCAGGGATTGGAGCGGTCATCGAGGGCGCCCAATTTCTCAATGGTCTTGATCGGCACCGGATACCAGGAATCGTGAATCATCATGGAGAGCAAATAGGGCGTTGGACTGTGAAGGGTGACTTGCAAAGTGTAGTCGTCCAGGACTTTGAAACCGACCTGGCTGAAGTTGGTGATTTGACCGAGATTGAACGCTTCGGCGTTGGTCACCGGGTAAAGCATGTACGAATACTGGGCCGCAAGGGACGGCAGCAGCATGCGGTGATAGGACTCCAAAAAATCCGCCGCCGTCACCGGGTCGCCATTGGACCAGCGGGCATTGTGACGGAGATGGAAGGTGTAAAGCCTGCCGTCGGGAGAAATGTCCCATCGCTCGGCCACTCCCGGTATGGGCGAAACGTCCTTGGGATCCCCCGTGACCAACCCCTCGAAGAGAGAAAGCATGATATCGTGTTCAATCTGGCCGATGCTGGTTTGGGGGTCCAGGTCGGCGGGTTCATCGCCATTGGAAACGCGATATTGCTGCGCGCGGTCGGCGATATCGACGAGGGACTGGCGGCGCTCGCAGCCGCAAAGGAGCAGCAGGCAAAGGGTCAGAACACCCAACGGCGCCGAACGCACCGTGCGCAACTCCCTGGATCGACTCATCATGGAACGTAAAACCGTCCGCGCGCAAACCCGCAATTTTCATAGTGCGGCGAAAGCCGCTTCCAATTTCTCGGTAGGGCGGCGCTGCCGCGCCGCCCAAATATCAGGGCGAAGCNNCCGCGCGCAAGCGTCTGCCCAATGATTTGTTCACTCCACGCGCCAGCGTCCTCCCAATAATTTGTTCACTCATGCATCGACTATCCAGTTCCGTTTGCAGCTTCGCCCTGCCAAGCCAGGAAATATGCGCGCTAACATTGCGATTTAATTAACCGCGCGCGCGGACAAAAGCAAGTTGGACAAGCGCCCCCAAATCCTCGCCTAAGCCGTAACGATCCAGTTAAAATTGGGAGCGCGACCAGCCCGCAAAGCCCACGCGCAAGCGTCTGCCCAATAATTTGTTCTAGCCTCTCGGTCGCCCCCGGTCGGCGTCTCGCCGACTGGCCCCCCGGCGGCAAAACGACTCACCTTTCGGTGAACCTTCTGCGCCCGTCCAATGCCTTCGGCGGGACG
>PLGF01000082.1 GCA_003138485.1 Verrucomicrobiales bacterium
CGGGCCGGAAACGGGGCCAGCGCTCCGCGCGAAGGCGGATCAACAGCCGCGCCAACCGGGGCATCATGGCGTGGTTCAAACGGGTTCACCGCCCAAACTCCCCGGTCCGCGGCCTTTCAAAGAACAAACCGCCCTCAGCCACTGCCGCCACAATACCACAGCAATTGCATTATGCAAGTATATTTTTTATCACGGATGGCACGGATTAACACGGATTATCAGGAGAGGCTCTGACTGTGAGGCGCAAGTGAATATATTATTGGAAAGACGCTCGTGCGTGGGCAGACCACGCTGAATGACGCCGAAATCAAACCCAAGATCGGGAGAAGCGAGATCCCGCGAAACCCTGGCTGATAGGAGAAAACAGCGTTTCTCACGCAGAGTCGCAAAGCGCGCAGAGGAAGGAATTCAACCACGGATGACGCGGACGTCAACCGCGCCTTTGGGCCAATGAACCGCGCCGCTCCGGCCGGCCCCGGTCCCGGAGGGACACCCCGGCAATAGCCCAGCGCTTCAGCGCTGGGGGCTCCGCATCCGCGTCGCACAAGTCCCGAAGGGGCGGCTGACTTTTGGGAATCAGATCAGGCGTCCCTACGGGACTTGAACTGGTCTGAGGCGGGTCCCAATGTTAAAACATTGGGCTAGTATCGGGGTGTCCCTTCGGGACAACGCCGCAGGCGCATCCCCAATCCTTGGCGGCTCGATTCCGCCCTCGTCCCGTAGGGACATCCGAGAATAGCCCAACGTTTCAACGTTGGGGATGCGCATTGGGCGGTGCATAAGTCCCGTAGGGACGGCTGAATGGGTGCCAGGACGGCCAGCCGGGATGAACGGGGTGTTTATTTCCGCAAAATACGGGAATAACGCGGATGTCAACCACGGCTCCGGGGCATTGAACCCGCGTCGCGCCGGCCTTCATTTCCACTTTCTCAATTTCTGCTTTTACCATTCCGCCCGCTTGCGCCCAAGCGTTTTACGTGATTCCGAGGATCCCCGGCCTTTCGCTCGATTGCCCAGCGATTGAACATGGGTGCGGCGCGGTTTCAATGCGAAATGTCATAATTCTAGGACTGACCCCTAACCCTGTACCGTGTCTGAGGTGTAGCGAAAACGTTCCGTGAGCGTTGAACACTTCGTCGTGAACCAAAGCCAGTGGATGCCCGATTGAAAAACACCGAATGAGTAGTCGTCAGCGAATGGAAAAACCATGCAAGCTGCGTTTGGGCGAATGTCTGCCGAAATGAATTCAAAGATCGGTCGCTTGGTGACTTGGCCGCACGAAATGTAGCGCGGCAATTTACTGATATGCTGTATGATTTCGGCGCGTGCCCAGCCAAGAAGCCACCACTGTTTAAGAAAGTTTGCATGGTGACCTGCTTGCGAACTCGCCAAAATGGTGGGGAGGTCTTGGACGGAGGATTCCGCCGGCGGGACGCCGACGGGTGCGGTCGAGACGACCGGGATCCCGAGAAAGTCCTAATGATCGGGGAGAGAAAACCTTTTTGTGAATCGGTTGTTGCCAAAGGGGCGGAATGACCGCATTATCCCAGCCCGACATGAAGTCGGATATTTCTGAAATCGCCGGACCGGGGCGAACAGGACGACCGGATGCGACCCTGATTGAAGGGATCAATTTGCGTCTGGCCATGACGGGGTGTCCCACCTTTGGGGGCGGGGCCATGAGCAGCCTGCCGGGTTTGGCCGGGCCAATGTTTTCGCGCCAGAAGGAGACGATGCGCTTGCTGGCGGATTATCTCTGCCCGGCGGATTGGCGGATCGACCATTTTCTCCGGGATTACCTCTATGACACCGGCTTGACTGTGAAGTGGCCGGCCCGGACGTTCGTTTTGGACAGCCCCGGCCTGGCGCGGGAGTTGTCGCTGCCGCCGGACCGGGATGAATTCGTGTCGGACATCGTGCGCTCGTATCGGCTCAGGCAGGGGGTGCTGCATAACCCGGCCAATGACCGGCGGACGACGCAGGGGGTGTTTCATGTGGCGGAGGGAGGGCTGCCGATAGCGGATGACAAGAAGGCCGTGCCCAAGAGCGTGTTCGGACGGCTGTTGAAGCTGGCGTTTGAGCCGCCGGCGGAGTTGTTGCGGCTGCCCTTTACTTCGACGCAGGAGGCGCAGGCGGAGTGTTTTGTGTCGCTGCTGCTGCGGCCGGTGGTGTGTCCGGCGGTGGCGGGGTTCATCGAGCAGAAGACGATGGAAGTGCGTTTTTTCGCGCCGGGCAACCTGGTGAGCAATCTGGATTTCGTGGAGATGATTTTCGGCAACGCCGGGGACCCGTTCCTGCCGGAGAATGACGCTGGGCTGGATGTGGAGCATTGGACGGGGCACACGGGGTGCGTGATCCTGGCGCCGCACCTGGTGAAGGTTTCCAAGAAGGCTTTGGGTCTGCCGCATTGGGAGGCGGCCACGGAGCGCCAGCGGCGGGACGGCATGTGCTGGAGGGAGGAGAAGGAATGTTACAACGACGGGGGGGCGTTCAAGATCACGGCGCGCGATGAGCGCGGGGTGATTGTCACGGTGATCGCCGACAATTACTACGGGTATTGCAAGAAGGAGGTCAAGACGCAGATGAGCTACGCGGCAAACCTCTACGGGCTTAGCGAGGAGGAGCACGCCGGCGGGGCGCTGGTCTATGCGAGTTACGATCTGGGCGAGGAGTTTTACACGGACATTCATGTGCATTACCGGGGCCACTCGTTCGAGGAGGTGCTGGCGCTGTCGGGGGCGGCCATGGAGTTGCAGCCCCAAGGCTATGCCATCGACCGGCGGTATCCGGACATCATTTACGTGCCGCGGGACGTGCATTTTGATCTGCGCAAGCAATCGATCACTTGGACCGGGGAGAAGGGGGATGTCGCCATCAAATTGCTGGCGGGCAAGGTGTATATACGTCCATCGGGATACCGGGTTCACATGGAGAAGCCGGGAGCGAACCGTTCGTGGCGGCTGATCGGAACGGTGGCGGAGCCGACGCTTTGCCACAAGCCCAGCACGGTGTCCGGCGGGGGGAAGTCGGAGATATCCAAGCCGATCAGCGACGCGATCCTGCACGGGCCGGTTTTCACGGCGGATTTCAAGAGGGATTTCGACCTGATCGACGGTTTGCTGGAGCGGGATTACTCGCATCGCTTCCGGGAGGCGGCCAAAGCGGGGAGCGACACGCGGGGGATCCTCAGTTCGGAGCGATCGCTGGGGTCGGTCATCAAGTTGTTTACGCCCTCGGAGCGGGACTACTCGGCTGAATTCAACCAGTGGCTCGGATCGATTCCGCAGTATTTGCTGGAGCTGCTTTTCGTTGTCAAACGGTTTTACAAGCCGGCCTGGGGCGCCAACTGGCGGGACCATTTCAGCGTCGATATCATCAACGGAACGCCGGGCAACGAATTGAAGTTCGACGGCCACAAGCTGGTGTCCAATTTTCTGCGGGTGGGCTATGAAACGGACGGTTCGTGGCGGGTGTTCGGACTGAGGAAGGATTTTAATCCCGCCGCCAAACTGCAGGCGGAGGATGACATCACGGCGTCGGTGGTGGCGCCGGCGGGGCGGTTGGAACATCTGAACCCGGAGTACGCCAACGCGTCGGTGAAGTTTGTCCATAACACGGAGAACCGCCTCTTTCAGCGGCCCGACGAGGCGATCCATCGCGGTTACGACAAGCAGACGGAACTGGATCTGTCGGAGCCGGGGAATTTCCTGTCAAATTTCCAGGCGTTGACGGCACGGGACGCGCGGGAACTGGTGGAGGACAGCATCGGGTTCGAGACCTATAGCGAACCGATGCGGAAACTGATACTTGGCGCGGCTGTGAACGCGGGCGGCCCGGCCTACTTCGTGTCCTCGGCGCATCCGCGGCTGATCGACGGGAAGATGACCAAGAACCCGCGTTACCTGCAAAAGAGGCCGGACCTGGCCCATGCGGGGGAGATGCACGCGGCGGAGATGGCGACGCGGCTGCAACGGCGCATCTCGCTGGAGACGCCGCTTTTCACGCCGGTCAACGCCATGGTGCCGGGGCGGCGCAACAACCCCGCGGACCCGGCGGCCCACATCCGGTCGCTGGCGGTGTTTAATCCGGTGCATTACATGGAGTTGCCCGAACTGTTCATGGAGTTTATTTCGAGCATGACGGGCAAATCGCCATCGACAACCGGGGCCGGCTCGGAAGGGGCGCTGACCAAGGGGCCCTTCAACGCGCTGCCGCCGATCATCGACTTGAACGCGGCGTTTGTGTCGTTCGCGGTGACGGGCTACAACGCTTTTGTGTCGGCGGCGGGCTACATAGGGCCGAAGGTCAGAGTGGATCATGACATCAGCCTGCTGATACCCGAAGTGTGGTGCCGGATGCGGCCGGCGGAACGGGAGCCGGCGTATTTGATCGAGAACGGCTACCTGGAGGAGTGCAAGGATTTTGAGCACAAAGGGCGGACCGTGCCGGCCAGCCGGCTGGGCTACCGGATGACGGACAGCTTTGTGCGGACGTTTTTCGGGCGGGTCTTTAATTATCCCTACGCGGTTTTCACGAGCGAGATGCTGCGGCCGGAAACGCAGGACATGGATGAGTTTGCCGACGGTGTGGACAACATTGTGGGGACGCACCAGAGGGTGGCGCGGAGCTACTTTGACGACGGCAGCGTGGAGATGGCGTGCCCGCCGCTGCGGGCGCTGCTGCACATCATGGCGCGGGGCGAATACGAGGGGCGGGATGTCAAGCATCGGGAATTTCGCGCGCTCTTCACGCGGGAGAGCGTCATGGCCAGCGACTGGTACGCCGGACGGCTGGGCGCCAAGCAGCGTCAGGAGGGGCGGCTCTGGCGCGATCACATCGCTTATCTGGAGCGTTTCCTCAAAAAGAAAAACTACGCCGACGAAGCCGCGCGGCTGGGCATCCCGGCGAAGCTCGAAGCGGCGCGGGAAACTTTGAAGAGGGTCAACGCGGACGCTTACCTGGAGAGTCTGAAAGGCACCATCGGCCTGCAGCCGCTGGAGAAGTGAGGGATGGATGGCAGAACAGCAAAGCGCGCCGCGGGTCTTGTTGGTGGATGACGACGAGGTTTCGTTCGTGCTGGTGCGCCGGATGCTGGACCGGGTGCCCGGCAAGTCATTTGTGACGGAATGGGCGCCGACCTACGAGGCCGGGCTGGAGGCGTTGACGCAAGGGCGGCACGATGTCTGTCTGCTGGATTACCGCCTGGGGACGCGCACGGGGCTGGATTTGCTGCGGGAAGCGATCCACATCGGTGTGCGGACGCCGATTATCATTTTGACAGGCCAGAACGCGCCGCAGGTGGATCAGGACGCGGCGCGGCTGGGGGCGGCGGATTTTCTGCTCAAGGACCAACTGGAGCCGGTGACGTTGGAGCGGGTGATCCGGTATTCGATTCAACAGGCCGCCACGCTGGCGGCGTTGAGCAAGAGCCACGAACGGTTCCGGCTGCTCTTCGAGCGGAGCATGGACCCGATCCTGATTTCCAATGACCGGGGCCATTTCGTCGAAGTCAACAGGGCCGCGTGCCACCTGCTGGGATTGAGCCGGGAAGAATTGTTGAAATTGAAATGGAGCGACGTCCTGGCCAAGGCGCTGCGCCCGGATGCGCCCCAGCAGCCTGAACGGCTGGAGGAGATGGCCTTTAACAAGCCCAACGGGGAACGCTGCTTCATCGAATTCGCCTCGACCCAACTGGCGCCCGACCTGATTCTGAGCATCCTGCGGGACGTCACGGAGCGGCGCAGCCTGGAGCGGGAAATCCAGGAGATCAGCGAACGGGAGCAAAGGCGGCTGGGGCAGGATTTGCACGACGGGCTGGGCCAATCGCTGACGGGCATCACTTTTTTGGCCAAAGTATTGCAGCAGAATCTCGCTCAAAGAGGGGATGAGCAAGCCGGGGCGGCCGGCAAGATCGCGGCGCTCATCAACGACGCGCTGGCTCAAACGCGGCGTCTTTCGCGCGGGCTTTGCCCTGTGGTTCTGGACGACAATGACATCGAGGCGGCGCTGGAACAACTGGCGGAGAACCTGCGGACGATGTTCACGGTGAACTGCGAACTGGAATGCGACCCCGAACTCCAGATCGCCGACAACGCCGTGGCGGTGCATCTCTACCGCATCGCCCAGGAAGCGGCAACCAATGCCATCAAACACGGCGCCGCGAAGAACATTTTCCTGAGTCTGGCCGTGAAGAAATCGCGGCTGATATTGAAGATCAAGGACGACGGCGCGGGCTTCGCGCTGGCGGGGCCGAGAGACAAAGGGATGGGATTGCGGGTGATGCGTCATCGCTGCCGGATGATCGGGGCGACACTGACGTTGAGGGCGCCCAAGGAGGGGGGCATCGCCGTGATCTGTTCGCTGCCCAAAGTCCAGGCCCTGCAAACGCCCGGGAAAGAGGCGGGCGCCGCGCCTTCGCGGAAGCGGCCACCGCAACCGGCGGGCTGAAGCGGCGGCCGGTTTTTATCAAGATCAGGAGTCAAACTTCAAAATCAACCTTGACTGGGCTTGACTGACCTTGACCGCGCCGGCTCTCTTTGACCGAGCCAGGCGGAGTCAAGGCGTGCCGCACGCTTGTCACAATCCATTCGTCCCGCCCGTTCTCAGGCAAAACCTCCATTTCACCCTTTTTCACGGCGCCATTTCACCACAGTTTCCGCCATCCTGCGAACCGCCCGGCGGATCAAAATGAAAAGGGCGCCGGAGAATGCTGTACACAATAAATGAAAGCACACTTTCATTTCGGCAAACCACGATCCTCATTTTGCCGAGAGAAAAATGCAGCCGCGGGCGCGCCCTCTCAATTTCCCGCAATTTCCCGCTTGCAATTCAAAATGGATGCCTTATTTTCGCGTGGTTTTACGGAAGCGAGCGTAGCTCAGCCTGGTAGAGCATCACGTTGCCAACGTGAGTGTCGAGGGTTCGAATCCCTTCGCTCGCTCCATCTCTATCAACGACTTACGTCGACACCCCCGGTTTTGCATCACTTTTGCATCACCTCGGGCGTCCGGCGCGGCTGATTCCGGCCCCGCCGGCCCCCCTTCCCGCCTCCGCTGACTGGATTTCCCGTTCGGTGCTGTTGCGTGCGGAGTTGCACGCCCGGAAAGGCGTGTTTCCCAGCCCATATGCGCGTTTTTCTGAAATTC
>PLGF01000134.1 GCA_003138485.1 Verrucomicrobiales bacterium
CCGCGCAAAGTCATCGCCGGAGCAGGCTTGGAAGCCTGCGGCACAGCAGACTTGGAAGTCTGCGCCACGGCTAAAGGCCCCGACAAGAGCTGCTCTGCGCCCCCGGCCAGCCCGGTTCGACACCAGAGCTTTCACGCCGGCTTCGACTTGTCCACAATATCGAAACCCCGGCAAACCGCGATTGTTTTCCAAAAGTTACGGCGCGGGTGGTGACTTGCTTTTAAGACGTCAACTTTAGCTTGAGTCTGTCCGCTTCGACCGTTCTTTTGGGCGCTGGGATTCTGCCGGATGTCCCTCCACAAATCGAGGCACAGGGACTCGAATGCCGTTGGATCATTCGGCGGCGGCCATCGTTCGATGTCCGAGCTCACGTTTGGTTTTTTGTAGTCGAATTTCGCTTTTGAAGTCAAGCGATTTCAGGGCGGAGCGGCAGCTCTGGGGATTCCGCGAAGATTTTTAACCACGGATTTCACGGATTGACACGGATAAAGAAAGATTTGCTTTCCCATCCGTGTCATCGGTGAAATCCGTGGTTAACCTTCTTTGTTTGCCACTTGGCGCGCTGTTCTGCCGGCCACTCTTCCTCTACTTCAGCTTCCGTTCGAGGATTTCGCCGGCCAGATTCGGGTTGGCTTTGCCTTTGCTTAATTTCATTACCTGGCCTTTGAGAAAATTCAACGCCGCCGCCTTGCCGGATTTGTAGTCCGCCACCGGCCCCGGATGCGCCGCGATGGCCTGGTCGCAATACGCCTCAATCGCGCCCGCGTCGCTGACTTGCGCCAGGCCCTTGTTCTCGACGATGACGGCCGGCGCCTCGCCGCCGGAGAACATTTCGGCGAAGACGAGTTGCGCGGCGGAGCTGCTGATCTTGCGGCTTTCGACCAGGTCCACGATGTCAAGTATGTATTCAGGCGGGAATTTGAGTCCGGCCAGCGTGCCGCCCGCGGCGGCCAGTTGGGCGCGCAAATTGTTGATGATCCAGTTGGCGGCCGACTTGGGGTTTTTCGCTTTTCGCGCCAGCGCCTCGAAGTAATCGCCCAGCGCGCGGTCCCAGACGAAGGTCTGCGCGTCCGCGGCGGGCAATTGGTACTGGCGCATGAGGCGCTGTTTCTTGGCCAGCGGCAGTTCCACGACGCGGCGGCGGATTTCCTCCAGCCAGGCTTCGGTGGGTTCGAAGGGCATGAGGTCGGGTTCCGGGAAGTAGCGGTAATCGTGCGCCATTTCCTTGCTCCGCATGGTTTCGGTGATGCCGCCGGCGTCGTCCCAGCGGCGGGTTTCCTGGGTCAATTGGCCCCCTTTTTCCAGCACGGCGATTTGGCGGGGGATTTCGTACTCCAGCGCGCGCCGGACGCCGCTGAAGCTGTTCATGTTCTTGATTTCGATTTTTTTTCCCAGCGCCTCCGTGCCGACGGGGCGCACGCTCACGTTGACATCGCAGCGGACCATTCCCTTTTCCATGTCCGCGTCGCTGACGCCGCCATGGATGAGAACGTCCTTGAGGGCGTTGAGGTACTCATAGGCCATGTCCGCGCCGGTGATCTCCGGCTCGGAGACAATTTCCAGAAGCGGCACGCCTGCGCGGTTGAAATCGACGCCGCTGGTTCTGTCAAAGTGAATATTCTTGCCCACGTCCTCTTCGAGGTGGGCGCGAGTGATGCGGACGCGCGCGACGCCGCCGCCGAACTCGAAGTCGATGTGACCGTTGATGGCCGAGGGCTTGTCGTATTGGGTGATCTGGTAGTTCTTGGGCATGTCCGGATAGAAGTAGTTCTTCCGGTCGAATTTGGCGTGAGAGGGCAGGGTGCAATTGAGGAGCAAACCTGTCAGGGCGGTCAGGCGCAGCGCCTCCTCGTTGGCGACGGGCAGGACGCCGGGCAGGCCCAGGCAAACGGGGCAGACGCGGGTGTTGGGCGGCGCTCCGAATTCGTTGGCGCAGCCGCACCACATTTTCGATTTTGTCTTTAGCTGGACGTGTGTTTCCAGGCCGATGACGGCTTCGTAGCTCACAATCTGTGCGCGGGTTTATTTGCCTGTCTGGGGGGGCAGATAGTATTTGCGGGTGTATTCCTGGACCATGCGCCAGGTGTTGTATTGGGGCACCAGCGTGACCATCGCGCGGCGGATTAATTGCAGCCATTGGCGGGGGATGCCGCGGTCGTCCCGATTGTAAAACGCCGGGATGACTTCCTCGGTCAGGGCTTTGAACAGGTTGGCGCTGTCCAGGCGGTCTTGCTCTTCGATGGAGTCGGGATGATTGTCCGTGCCGATGGCGAAGCCGTTGGTGCCGTCGAAGCCCTCGCGCCACCAACCGTCCATGATGCTCAGGTTCAAACAGCCGTGACAGCCGGCTTTTTGGCCGCTGGTGCCGGAGGCTTCCAGCGGGCGGCGCGGGTTGTTGAGCCAGACATCGCAGCCCGAAGCCATCTGGCGGGCAACATGGATGTCGTAATTCTCAATGAACACCAGGTGCCCTTTGAGGTCGCTGAACTTGCTCAGGTGGATGATGCGCTGGATGTAACGTTTGCCGTCATCGTCCCGCGGATGGGCCTTGCCCGCGAAAATGAATTGCACCGGCTGGCGCCGGTCGCGGATCAATTTGACGATGTTGTCAAATTGATCAAAAATGAGCGGGGCGCGCTTGTAGGTGGCGAAGCGGCGCGCGAAACCGATCGTCAGGGCGTCGGGTTGGAGCAATTGATCGAAGGCGATGAAATCGGGCTGCGAGACATGTTGCTCCAGGCGGCGCCGGGCAAATTCGATCAACTCCCGCCGCAGCTTGTAGCGCAAGGCCCACAATTCCTCATCGCTGAGGAACTCCGGGTCCGCCACTTTTTGCCAGAACCCCGTCGAGTTGAATTCCCTCTCCAGGGAAATGTTGTGCCCCGGCTTCCAGAACGAGGTCGAGTCGCTGGCCAGCGGGTCCGGCAACCCCCCCGCGCCGGAAAGCTTGCGCTGCCAAAACTTCCGCACCGGCCCTTTCATCCAGCCTGTCAGATGGATGCCGTTGGTGATGTGGCCGATGGGCACCTGGTCCACCGGCTTGTCCGGCCAGAGGGCATGCCACATCTGGCGGCTGACCCGGCCATGCAATTCGCTGACACCATTGGCGGCGCGCGAGAGCTTCAGCCCCAGCACGGTCATGCAGAAGGACTCCGCATCGTCCGCCGGGTTGACGCGCCCCAAACCCATCAGCGTCTCCAGCGAAATCTTCAATTGGCCCATCAATTTTCTCAACGCGTAACCCATCAAATCCTGATTGAAACGGTCGTGGCCCGCCTCCACCGGCGTGTGGGTGGTGAAAATGCACTGCTCGCGGGTCTTGGCCACGGCGTCGGCAAAGGGCCGTCCGGCGGCCAGTTTCTCGCGCACCAGTTCCAGCGTCAGAAAAGCCGCGTGGCCTTCGTTCATGTGGAAGACCGACGGCTGGACGCCCAGCGCCCGCAACAGCCGCACGCCGCCCACGCCCAAAAGCACCTCCTGCATGATGCGCATCGTGTTGTCGCCCCCGTAAACCCGCCGGGTCAAATCCCGATGATGCTGCGGGTTCTCCGGCCGGTTGGAATCCAGGAGATAAACGACCGCGCGGCCGACATTGACGCGCCAGACCTGGAAATAAACATCCGTCAACTCGATTTCCACCACGCACACCAAGGGCTGGCCCCGCGCGTCGAGCACCGGCTCCAGCGGCAGGTTATCCGGGTTCAACAAAGTGTAGTATTCCGTCTGCCAGTTGTCCTGGTTGATCTGCTGCTGGAAATACCCCTCCCGATAAAACAGGCTGATGCCGATGAATCCGATGTCCAGGTCGCTGGCCGACTTGGCGTGGTCGCCCGCCAGGATGCCCAGGCCCCCGGCCGCGATCGGCAGCGTTTCGTGAAAACCGAACTCGGCGGAAAAATAGGCGACGGGATGCTGCGAGAGCGCGGGCGCATGTTGGCGGCCCCAAGTCTCCTTGTCCGCCAGGTAGGCGTCGAAATCCTGCAACACCTGCCGCACGCGCCGGGCAAACTCCTCATCCTGTAGTCGCACGCGCAACTCGTAATCGGAAACCTCGCGCAGGACGGCCACCGCGTTATGATAAAGATTCTGCCAGCAGCGGGGGGACAGCTCGTGGAAAATCTCCTGCGCGCCCTGGTTCCAGGTCCACCAGATGTTGCGGGCAAGACGGTTAAGGTCGGCGATGAGTTTGGTTAATTCTTCCGGCGATAGCGCAATCATGCTCATATTGTAAAGACGCCCGACGGGCGGGCGCGAAATACGGCGTTAGAAAGCCACGCCAGAGGGCAAAGCGCAACTTATTTCCCTCAAGGGCGCATGACAAGAATCTCCACCCGGAAGGTGAGGATTTTTGTCACGCGCCCGATTCTTCGGAAATTGGTTCCGCGCCGTGCCGCGGGTTGGCAGCCTAATTGCCTGCCATCTCAGCGGAGAGGAAAGGGGCCGGCGCCTTGGAAATGATTTGATGGAAAACAGACTTGAGGCCCGTAGTCAACCCCAGGGGAGCCTCACCACCATTGGTTCGATATGCTGATAGGCATCCCCGAAGGCGTCGCCAGCGGAATGCTGAACGCTGCCACATGGCTGTCACCCCACAACATCACGGTGTAGCTCTGCCCTTTGTCATTGTGCCAGATGCTGCGGCTGTCGGTGGCGCCGCGATTGGGATGCCATAGCCAGTCGCCTTGAACGATCTTGGTGCTCGGCGCGACGCCAATGTCGCTCCCCTTCATCGATTGGCCTTCATAAGAGGTGGCCGGCATGTTCACATTGCCAAAGGCGTGTTTCACACCAAAAAAGTCAAAATCCCATTCCACCAGGTAACTGTTCCCGAAAACGCTCCAGCATGTCGCTCCGGGCGGAGTAGGGTGGGCCGCGAAAGCATCCCCCCGATCTGCCGGACAGTGGAAAACCTGCGCATTGCCTTCGTAGGCGTAAAGGCCGCGGTGGGTGGCCGCGACGAAGAAGTCATACGTGCCATCCTGTCCGCCCAGGGAATTCCAGTCTTGCAGCCGCGGCAGGACATCGGCGCCATCGTTTTTGTAAAGCTCCAGCGCGATGCCGATTTGCTTTTGATTCGACACGCAGTCAACCTGCACCGCCTTCTTCTTGGTCTTCGCCAAGGCCGGCATCAGCAGCGCAGCCAGAATCGCGATAATGGCGATAACGACCAACAGTTCCACCAACGTGAACGCACCCGATCTCGCGTTCTTGATCCGCCGGAATGAGGGTGGCGCTTCCGGCGCCAGGAAATGCGACAACGGCTCTGTAGCTTTGCGATTCATTCGCCTCGTTTGCAAACCCCTCAACTTGTCAATAGTTCTGGTTTCAAGGGCGGCGAGATTGCTCACGTGCGCGCCATGGCGGCTGCCTGAGCAGCTTCTCACGCGATTCCTGACGGGCTGTGGGCCGCCTATTCCGCAACGAGCGCCTTGCGGATTTGCTGCAACTCTTTGCGCCGCTCTTTGGTCGGTTGCAGCGTGCCCAGCTTGAGGCTCTTGATCGCATCGACGATGACTTGCGAGATGATCAGGCGGGCGTTGGGTTTGTCGTCCGAGGGGACGATATACCAGGGGGCCTCCTCGGTGCTGGTGGAGGCCAGGCAGGATTCGTAAGCCTTCACGTATAGCTTCCACAGCTTGCGCTCGCGCATGTCGTCCATGCTGAATTTCCAGTTCTTCTCCGGCTCGTCAATGCGCCTGAGAAACCGCCGCTTCTGCTCGCCTTTGGAGATGTGCAGGAAAAACTTCAGCACGCGCGTCCCGTTGCGGTGCAGGTGCTTCTCGAAATCCGTGATGGATTGGAAGCGGTGCTTCCAAATGTCCTTGTCGTCCATCAATTCGTCCGGCAAACCTTCCCCTTGCAGAACCTCCGGATGCACCCGCACCACCAAAACCGATTCATAATACGACCGGTTGAAGATGCCGATGTGGCCCCGCTCCGGCAGGCAGCAGGTCGTCCGCCACAGAAAATCATGCGCCAGTTCCCGCGCGCTGGGCCGCTTGAAGCTGAACACCTGGCACCCTTGGGGATTGACCCCCGACATGACGTGTTCGATCGCGCTGTCCTTGCCGGCGGCGTCCATTGCCTGGAAGATCAGCAGCAAGGCGTGGCGGCTGTGCGCGTAGAGCAGGTCCTGCATCGCGCTGAGTTGCTTGACATGATGGTCGAGCGTCTTGAGGTACTGCTCCTCCGACTCATAGTACGGTTCGATCTTGCACGGCCATTCCTTGAGCCTGACTTTCTTGCCCGGACGCGCCATGAAATCTGTTATGTCTATTTTCATTTAATTATTGTCTCCTGTTAATTGTTCCCGCTGCCAGTCCATCAGTTCCACCTGATGCACGTTCCAATCCCGCGCCAGCGCCGCCAGCGTGGCCCGGCTGGCGATCAGCGTCGGGTCCAGGTCCAGCTTCGCCGCCCGCTCATTGCGGCGCCGTTCCAACTCCAGGAACCGCCGCCGCTCCGGCTCCGTCTGACGTTGCGAGGAGGGCCGCAGCGGACGCGGCTGTTCGTCCGGCCCCAGCGCCAGCCCCTTTTGGATCGCCTCCAGCAAACTGTCCTTGCGCCGGGCTGAGAACCGCCGCGGCAGCAGCGTCTCGACTTCCCCGTTGTTTCCCGCCGCGGCCGCGATGTCCACCAGCGCCTCGTGGCTGAGCACGAAGTAGGGCGGGCGGTTCGCGCCGATGGCCTCCTGCTCCCGCCAGCGCCACATCTCGCGCAACACCGCCAGGCTCTGGTTGGGCAGCTTATGGCTTCCCTTGACCCGCCAGACCAGGTCCGGTTCCGGCGGCGTCGGGAGCGCGCAATCGGCGATCAGCCGGGCGCACGATTGCTCCAGCCAGTCCAGGCGCCCTTTCTCGCGCAGTTGCCCGCGCAAAATGTCCGAGAGCGGCTTGAGAAAATGAGTGTCGTTGCGCGCGTAAGCCTCCATGCGCGGCGTCAGCGGCCGCCTGGCCCAATCGGCCTTTTGCGAACCTTTTTCCAGCTCCACGCCCAGGTGCTTCTTCACCAGGTTGAACAAGCCGAATTCCTTCTCCCCGAGCAGCCGGCTCGCCACCATTGTGTCAAATATCCGGCTCGGCACAAAACCGTGCTTCTTGCGCAACAGGCGCAGGTCGTAATCCCCGCCGTGCAGGATCAACTGCCGCTCCTTGAGCGCCTGCCAGAGCGCCTGCAAATGGATCGGCGCCAGCGGATCAACCAGCCGGTCCGCCTCTCCCATGCTGATCTGCAACAGACACAGCTTCTCGGGATACGCGTGCAAGCTGTCCGCTTCGGTGTCTATCGCCACCCAATCAGCCGCTTGAAGCGCTTTCAGGAACTCCGCCAGTTTGCCATCCGAATCTATCACGCCCCATACTGTATAAGAAACAGCACGCCGGAAAAGCCAAAAAAACACCCTGGCCGCTCCAAATTTTCGTCCGGTTTGCCTTTCGCCGGGTGTTATACTAGGAAGTGACGATGATTTTGGACAGCGAATTGCTTCGCCGTTACGCGGAGGCGGAGACCGAGGATGCGTTCGCGGAGTTGGTGCGACGCCATGTTGGCCTGGTTTACTCGGCGGCATTGCGGCAGGTCAACGGCGACACGCAGATGGCGCAAGACGTGGCGCAAATGGTTTTTACGGACCTTGCCCGCAAGGCCGCCGTCCTTTCGCGCCGTCAGTTTTTGGCCGGCTGGCTTTACACCAGCACGCACTTCGCCGCCGCGAATGTCGTGCGAAAGGAAGGCCGCCGGCGCATCCACGAGCAGGAGGCCTTGGTCATGCGCGAATTACTTCAAGACCCGACACCCGATTTGGATTGGCAACAACTGCGCCCCGTGCTGGATGAGCTGATGCATGATCTCAAAGAAACCGACCGCGCCGTCCTTTTGATGCGGTTTTTTGAGAATCGCCCGTTTTCCGACATGGGAGAGCGGCTTGGCTTAAGCGAGGATGCGGTGCGCAAGCGGGTGGATCGCGCCTTGGAGAAGCTGCGCGTGCTGCTTGCCAAGAGAGGAGTGACCACGAGTGTGGCGCTTGGGACCATGCTCTCAGCCAGCGCGGTTCAAATCGCGCCCGCCGGGCTGGCCGCGACGTTGGCAAGCGCATCGCTTGCAAGCGCGGTCTCGGGAACCGGAACAACCATCACGTTAATGAAATTTATGACGATGACAAAAATTCAGGCTGGCATTATCGGCGGCATTATTTTGGCGGGCGTTCTGACGCCGCTGGTGATTCAACAGCGCGCCCTCGCCAACCTGAGCAAGGAGAATCTGGCATTGCGCGATCGGGCGGAGCAATTGGCACAACTGGCAGCGGAAAATCAGAACCTGTCCAATCAGCTTGCGGCGGCGAAGCCGGTCAAGCCATTGCCGGCGGACCAGTTTTCGGAATTGCTCAGACTCCGGGGCGAAGCGGGAGTGCAAAAGAATGAACTGGCCAAATTGCGGGCGGAAGCAGCCCTGGGGCCAAACTCGGCGCGCTCCCTGGCGGCGCGGGAACGGGCGGCAAAAAATTATTATCCGAAGGAATCGTGGGCAGCCGCCGGGTTGGCCACGCCGGAGTCCACGGTGCAATCAATGTCTTGGGCAGCCAGTCGTGGTGATATCAAGGGTGTTTTGGCCTGCGTAAGCCCGGAGGCCCAGGCGGACCTGACAAACCAGTTCGCCGGCAAATCCCAGGACGAAATCTCCAACGAGATCGCCACGAATACCAGCCACTTTGAGCAGGTGGATGGACTCCGCATTGTGAATGAGAAAACGCTTCCCGACGGCGCGGTGTTCCTGACTTTTTACAACCAAGGAGCGGATATTTGGGGAAGCGTGCGTGTGAAACAAGTCGGAAACGAATGGAAAATTATCGGAAACTCCGACACCCCATGAAAACATCCAAGTTTGTCATCATCGGCGCGATGCTGTTGGCGGCGGCGGCCGCGCTTTTGGCGCTGCGACACCGGTCCAGGATGAATCTGCGCGCGGAAAACCTGGCGTTGCAAGAGCAAATCAATCAGATGATTCCTCAGGTTGCGGAGCACGATCGCCTGTCAAATAAGGTTGCCGGGGCGGCAAGCGCTCCATCTTCTGCGATTGAGCAGTCCATCGAACTGCAACGCCTGCGGGCTGAAGTGGGGGCGCGAAAAGACGAAATCAAAAAACTGCGGACCCAGCTTGCCGCCGCCGCCGTTGTGCCGATACATCAGGACTATCCGGCAACCCTCAGCTTCGTTGACGTTCCGAAAAATGAGTGGGCCTTTGCCGGTTATGACACGCCGGAAGCCGCGCTCCAGTCCATGCTCTGGGCCACTCTGCAAGGCGATGTCAATGCGGTCCGGGACAGCATCACCCCCGCGGAACAGGCACGGAGGGCGGCGGGCGAGTGGCAAAACAAAACCGATGGCCAGATCGCGGATGTGGGGGTCCAGCGTCTGGGTCAGGTCACGGGATTTGAAATTCTTAATGTCCAAATGTTCTCTGAGGACCAAGCGCATTTCACGGTTTATATCAATGGGTTGGATCAACCGGATCAGCCCTTGTGGATGGACATGCAAAGAATCGGGGGCCAATGGAAATCCGACGCCGCCGAGTATCACCGGCCATCCCGTTAGCCGTAACGATGCAGTTGCCTTCGGGATAGGGGTAGGGATGGAGTTTTCGTCTCCACCCCTCCCTCCAAACCGGACAGGCCCGTTTCGGGCATCCGGCTTTCCAGTCAGTGGTTTCTCTTGCGAGATTGGATCGCTTGCGCTCGGGCTATGGCTAAGGAGAATAGCCCCAGTTCGGCGAAGTAGGCATTGGGCCAGCGTTGATGGTCGAGTCCCCGCGCGCGTCCGTGTCCCTTGTGCCGTTTTCTCAGGATGGCCCTGAGTCGTCCGCGTATCCATTGGTCTTCCCTGTCGAACACACCCTTGATGCTGTGCTTGAAGTATTCAAACCAGCCTCGCAGTGTCCGGTTCACCTCTCCGATGATCTCCTCCATGCTGCCGGGCCTTAATCGTCCGGTCTTTTGCCGGATCGTTTCTCTGAATTTATCCAGGCTCTTCTGGCGCGGCCAGCGATGGCCCCGCTCAAAGTGACACCCCGGAAAATCAAAGCCGCCCTTTTCACTGGCGTTGACTATCCGCGTTTTGGTCGGATGCAG
>PLGF01000063.1 GCA_003138485.1 Verrucomicrobiales bacterium
CCTTGTGCATGATAAAAAGCGCGCTGGAGGAGTTGGGCGGTCTCAAAATGAGGAGGCGAATATGTCGGCGATAACGATAAAGGGGAATTCAGTGGCTGTTGAAAACAGGACGCCTGCGGTCGCTTATTTGCGGCTGTTTGCGGCTGTTCGCGCCTATTCGCACTTTGATTTATTCAATTTGGCAACGGGGCGCGGGTGCGCTACAATTCACGCACGACATGAGTGAAGCCATTGTTGTGACGGAGCCACCGCCTGCCACGGACTTGCTCGCGGCTTATCCGCGGGCTTCCGGCGGTTTCGATGAGGGCTTTTTTGCGGACGGCAAGATGCGCCCGCACTACGCCTGTTTCGCGGCGGCCTTCCAGCAGCTCGGCCCGGCGGAACTCCAGCGCCGCCGGGAATCCTGCCGGCGCCTCCTCCACGAGCAGGGGGTGACTTACAACGTCTATCACGAGTCCGGCGCGCAGGGTTTTGAACAGCCCTGGCAACTGGACCCCATTCCGATGGTTGTAGGGGCGGAGGAATGGCGCTCGCTGGAAGCGGGCCTGGTGCAACGTGCCACGCTCATCAACCAGGTCCTGGCCGACTGTTACGGGCCGCAGGAATTGATCCGCTCGCGGGCGTTGCCCCCGGCGCTGGTTTTTGCCCAACCCGATTTCCTGCGTCCCTGCAGCGGCATACGTCCGCCGCGGGACACGTTTCTTCATTTTTACGCGGCTGATCTGGCCCGTTCGGCCGATGGGCGGTGGCGGGTGATGTCCGATCGCACGCAGATTCCGACCGGGGCGGGTTACGCGCTGGCCAACCGGCTGGTCACCTCGCGCGCGTTGCCTGAACCGTTCCGCAGCGCTCACATCCATCGGCTGGCGGGGTTTTTCCGCAGCCTGCAAACGTCGCTGGCGGCGCTGGCGCCGCAGCCCACGGATAATCCGCGAGTGGTTTTGCTCACGCAAGGCCCCTACCACGAGACGTATTTTGAACAGAGTTACCTGGCCCGCTACCTGGGCTACATGCTCGTCGAGGGCCAGGACCTCACCGTGCGCGACGACCGCGTCTATCTCAAGACCTTGAGCGGCCTTGAACCGGTGCATGTCATTTTGCGCCGGGTGGAGGACCAGTTTTGTGATCCGCTGGAATTGAACAACGATTCGACCCTGGGTGTGCCGGGGTTGCTGGAGGCGATGAGGGCGGGGCACGTCGCGGTGGCCAACGCGTTGGGGAGCGGTTTGGCGCAAAGCCTGTCGTTCATGGCATTCCTGCCCGGCCTCTGCGAGCGGTTGCTGGGGGAGGAACTGAGAATCCCCTCGATTGCCACCTGGTGGTGCGGACAGGAGGCGGCCCGACGACACGTCCTGCAAAACCTGGATCGCCTGCCGGTCAGGCCAGCCTTCCGGTGGGACCCTTTTGCGTCCGATTCCGCGCCCGAATTGAGCGATGCACAACGCGAGGAACTGAAGCGCCGCATCGAATTCCAACCCCATTTGTTTGCCGCCCAGGAACCAATCGAGCTTTCCACCGCGCCCTCGTGGGGGCCGCACGGTCTGACCCCGCGCCCGGTGGCGTTGCGCGTTTATCTGGTGGCGGTGGACGGCTCTTACAAGGCGATGCCCGGCGGCCTGACGCGTGTCGGGGAGGACGGCAACCTCCGGTCGTTTTCGATGCAGCGGAGGGGAGCGAGCAAAGATACCTGGGTTTTGAGCGACCAACCCGTCGAGGAAGTAACGCTATTGCAGCCATCGGGCGTGGGAGTTCAGTTGCGGCGGGTGGGGAACAACCTTCCCAGCCGGCTGGCGGACAATTTTTTCTGGCTGGGCCGTTACGCGGAGCGGGCGGACGCGACGGCGCGGCTGTTGCGCAGCGCGCTCTCCCGGTTCAGTCAGGAGCACACGGGCGGGGCGATACTGCCGCTGGCGCCGATATTGCAAACGCTCAAATTGCCGGCGGAGGTTGAGGCGGGCGGGCCGGAGGCGGAGCGGAACGGGCAGGCCCTGGAGACGGGCTTGCTGGCGGCGATCTTTGATTTGGATTGGCCGGGAAGCCTGCGGGCCAGGGCGGAGGATTTGCAGCGGCTGGCGGTCTTCCTGAGGGAACGCACCTCGAACGATCTTTGGCAGGTCTTGCGCGGCCTGGCCGAGCGGTTGGCGATGCCCGCCAGCACGCTGGGGATGTTGGCTGGCGACGCGATGGGTGTGCTCAACCAGGCTTTGCTGAGTCTGGCCGCCTTCCGCGGGCTGGCACGCGAGAACATGACGCGCGCCCACGGCTGGCGTTTTCTGGACATGGGGCAGCGCATCGAGCGGTCCATTTTTCTCTGCACGTTCCTGGACCACGCCCTGGGGCTGGTGGAAGCGGACAATCCCAGCGTGCTGGAAGCCGTGCTGGAAGTGGCTGACAGCACCCTGACGTATCGCGGGCGCTACAACGTGCTGCCCAACATCGCCACTGTGTATGACCTGATCCTGCTGGACGACACCAACCCGCGGTCGCTGCTCTTTCAATTGAACCAGTTGGTCAAGCATTATGACCGGCTGCCCGGCGAGCGTGAGAACGCCCTCCCAAGCCCCGGCCACCGGGTGTTGCTGGATTGCCTGACCTCACTGCGCCTGCTGGACCCGCGCACCTTGAAGCGGACGGGCGATTCCTGGCAGGAGAACGACGTCGGCCGCGTCATCGAGCATATCTTGCGCGAATTGCCGCGCCTCTCCGACGCCATCGCCGCCAGTTATTTTGCCCATTCCACCATATCCCGCGCCGGAGGGCGGGCCGATCCATGAATTGCGAGATCATCCATCGCACATTGTACGCATACAGCGAGGCCGTGACCGTTTCCCAACACGCGGCGCGGGTCGAACCCCGCTCGCTGCCCGGCCAGACGCTGGAAGAATTCTCACTGCGGATTGATCCTCCGCCGGCGCTGCGCAAGGGGAAGGTGGACTATTTTGGCAATCGAGTTTGTTTTTTCAGCATCCAGGAAGTGCATTCGCGGCTTGAGATTATCGCCCGCTCCCGCGTCACCGTCGCCGCCTCCACGCCGCCGGCCCTTTCCCTTTCGCCCCCCTGGAGGAACGTGGCCGGGATGTTGTCCGATCCTGTCTCGCCCGAGACGGTGGAGCCGTATGAATTTGTGTTTGACTCTCCCATGGTGCGGGCGGCGCCGCGCCTGGCGGATTACGCCCGGGAAAGTTTCGCGGCGGACACCCCATTGCTGGCCTCCGTGCTGGACCTGAACCGGCGAATCCACGCCGATTTCAAGTATGACAAGGTTGCCACGACGGTGGCCACGCCGCTGGAGGTCGTGATGGAGAAACGGCGCGGGGTGTGCCAGGACTTCGCCCATCTGGCCATCGCCTGCCTGCGGTCGATGGGCCTGGCGGCGCGCTATGTCAGCGGCTACCTCCGCACGTTGCCCCCGGCCGGCCGGCCGGCATTGACCGGCGCCGACGCATCCCACGCCTGGTTCTCGGTCTATTGCCCTGAATTGGGCTGGGTCGATTTCGATCCGACCAACAATCTCATGCCCGGCGCCGAACACATCACCCTGGCTTACGGGCGCGATTTTGGCGACGTCAGCCCCGTCAGCGGCATCATCACCGGCGGCGGAAAGCATGTGGTCAGGGCCGGGGTGACGGTCAACGTCCTGTGAAATCAAATGAAGTGGCGAATCCAACACCGCACGCATTACACCTACAGCGCGCCGGCGCGGGACAGTTTCAATGACGTTCGCCTGAAGCCCCCGGCCGATGAGCAGCAAGCCGTGGAATCGTTCTTTCTCGCCGCGACGCCCGCGGCGCTCTTCCGCGAGTACCACGACTTCAATGCCAATTGCGTCCATCATTTCGAGATCGCCGCGCCGCACAGCAGTCTCTTGATCGAAAGCCGGGCGGTCGTCGCCACGCATCCTCCCGCCCCGTTGCCCGCCGACGCGTCCCTGGCGCCGTTGACGGCCCTCGCGGAAGCTGTCAAAACTATAAAATGTTTTGATTATCTCGGCCCCAGCCGATTTGTCGATATTGAACTGGACACCTGGCGCCGGGCGGTCGATGCGAGCGCCGGGGCGTCCGATGCATGGCAGGCTGCGCTGGCGATCATGCGTTTCGCCCACGGCTGCCTGGTCTATACGCCCGAAGCGACCCACGTCCACTCTCCGGCTCGCGAGGCGCTCGCCAGCGGCCGCGGCGTCTGCCAGGATTATGCCCATGTGATGCTGGGGCTTTGTCGGGCGCTCAAAATGCCGGCCCGGTACGTCAGCGGGTATCTGGCATCGGAAAAAGCCAGCGCCACCCACGCCTGGGTGGAGGTCTTCCTGCCGGTGTTGGGCTGGCGCCCGTTGGACCCCACGCACGACCGCCAGATAGACGGCGCGTACGTGAAAATCGCCACCGGCCGCGACTACGCCGATGTGCCGCCTGTCACTGGCTATTACAAAGGCAGCCGGCAACGGAAAATGGAAGTGGAAGTGAGAATTGAAGCCGTGTGAAAAGGGAGATTGCCAGCGGGTCAAATTAAGGTATATTAAAGGAGAGTATTAAAAAATTATGGATACACCGAAAGTAATCGCCTATTTGAAACCGACCTGCGGCTGGAGCCAGGGCGTGCGCGCCGTGCTGCGCAAGTACGACCTGCCGTTCGAAGACCGGGACATCATCAACGACCCGAACCAGCGCCAGGAGATGATCGAGAAAAGCGGCCAGATGCTCAGCCCGTGCGTCGAAGTCAATGGGCGGATGCTCACCGATGTCAGCGGCGAGGAAGTCGAGGCCTTTTTGCTGGCCAACAAGCTGGTCTCCGCCAACGAGCGCCAGCCCGACTCGCCCCTCAACCAGCCTTGCGCCCACGAGGTGCCAGAGAGCAGCGCGATCCAATTTCGCGTGTAGGCGGCGGTCGTCTGATTTTGAGTTTTTCTTGCATGCGGGCGGCAGTTGTGATAGCTTTCGCCCATGATCACCCTTGCAGAGATTGAGGCGGCAACCGATGCTTTGTCGGCAAGTGATCAGCAACAATTGCTCTTATACCTTGCGGCGCGGCTTCAGGCCCAAGGCACGTCCTTGCCCGAATTGCCTCTCCTGCCGCGCGAGCAGAGGGTCGATTGGATGGCCGAGGACGAAGCCGCCATGCGGCGCTTCCGTCCGAGTTCCTAAACAGGGCAGGCGGTGATTCTACTTTGGCAGTCTGCCTGTCAAGATGTTTTTCTGCGCTTGCAGGGCCTCTTGCGCGGCGCTGTCGGTCGATGGGATGGCTTGAAGGAACTGGTCAATCATGCCAAGGCGCTGGTTGATTTGCGCCGCTGTCAAGGTCCCGGTGTCGTAGGAGGAGAAGTCCTGGTTGCCCCCGGCCATGTGATAGGTTTGCAGGCCTCCGGCGGTCAAGTCCGCCGGCGGTCCGAGCGCGTATTGGCGCCCGGCCAGGAACGGACCGATTTGGGCAAGGATGGAGTCGGGGAGTTGGCCGTTCTTGGCCAGGTTCAAGAGAGCGCTGAGGGCGTCCTGGTTTTGCGACGCAAGTTGGGCCAGCGCCTGCGCCGCCGCCGCCTGGCTGCCGCCCGGCTCTCCTTGCGCGATTTGGATCAAGGCGGGCACGCCGGCGTTGTCGGGAATCGTGGCCAGGGCGATGGCGGAGTAATAGGGCCAATTGCCGTAGTATTTCGCCAGGTCGCCTGTGATCTCCGCGCCACTGGCCCCTTCGCTGAGCAGAAGTTGGAACAACGGCCCGACATTGGCTCCCCCCAACTGGTCCTGTGCGGCACGCGCCAATTGCTGCTCGACGGCGCCGACGATGTCCTGTTGATACTGTCCCGGCGCCTGGGCTTCAAGCGTTTTGGCCACTGTCGCGATGTCGGTCGGAAAAATCGACGTTTGCATCGTTTGCAGCATGGCGGCCGTGGCGTCCGCCCCGCCAATTTGACCCAGCGCGTCGAGCAATGCGCTCCGCAGCGAGTTGTAGCCCAGCACGCCCGCGCCGCTGACCCCGGCGTAATTGACATCCAGGTTCTGCGCCAGATACTCCAGCATTCCGGGCACGGAGGACGACCCTTGTCGTATCAGCTTCTGCAAGCTCTCCTTCCATTTCTGCGCCTGATCGGGCGTGATCGGCTGCTTGCTATCCAGCGACGTTAGCGCCGAAACCAACTGACGCGCGTCCACGGCCGGATCCAACGCCGCTGTTTCCGGCGGGGCAGGGGACGGAGCGGGGCTTGGGGCGGGTGTTGGGGCGGTCTCGGAAATTGTCTCGGCCCGTGGAATGATCGGGCGCACGTTGGGCGAGGGTGTCTGGGGAGTTGGCGTGCTGGCGTCGGCGGGGGCCGTCGGCTCGGGCGTCGGCGTGCTTCGCGTGGCCTTGTAGGCAATCGCCGCCCCAACGATCAGAATGGCGCCAACCAAGACTGGAAAAATCCCTGGCGATTTGCGCGGCGCTGCTTTCACTGCTTCGCGGACGGAAGGGGCTTTCTCGGGAACGCTTTTCATTCCCCGCGAACCTACCCTCATTTGGAGCGCGATACAAGCCCGCAACAGCTTGTTTGCTCCCTTAAAATACGGCATTATATTGTTCGTTATGTCTGACACATTCTTGCAGAACCTGTTTGCCGCGCGCATCGGCGGGAAGAATTACGGGAAATCCGCCGCCATTTACAAGTTCGAGAAAATCAAGCGCGCCAAACGGGCCGCGCTGGCCGCGCATCCGGGCGCGGAAATTCTCGACCTCGGTGTCGGCGAACCTGACGAGATGGCTTTTCCCGAAGTGGTCGCCAAACTGGCCGAGGAGGCGCGCAAACCGGAGAATCGCGGCTACGCCGATAACGGCGACGAGGTCCTCAAACAAGCCGCAGCCCGTTACCTCGATAAAGTGTTCGGGGTGCCGGGCATCAATCCCGAAACTGAGGTGGTTCACTCCATCGGCAGCAAGGCCGCGCTGTCAATACTGCCGGCGGCGCTGGTGGACCCGGGCGATTACGTTCTGATGACCACGCCGGGCTACCCGGTTTTTGGAACGCACGCCGCCTATTACGGCGGCTTGGTCCATCAACTGCCCTTGCGCGCGTCCAATGGTTTTCTCCCGGATTTGGATTCCATTCCGCCGGAAATCCTGCGCCGGTGCAAGGCGCTGGTGCTCAATTATCCCAACAATCCCACCGGCGCCAGCGCCACGCCGGAGTTTTTCGCCAGCGTCGCCGCCTTTGCCGTCAAGAATCAGATCGTCGTCATCCACGATGCCGCCTACGCGGCTCTGGTTTTCGAGGGGAAACCACTCAGCTTCCTGGCCGCGCCGGGTGCCAGGGAGATTGGCTTGGAACTCCATTCCGCCAGCAAAAGCCTCAACATGACCGGCTGGCGTTGCGGCTTTGTGGCTGGCAACGAGCGGTTGGTCCGCGCCTACGCCGACCTCAAGGACCATACCGATTCGGGCCAGTTCCTGGCCATCCAGCACGCCGCCGCCTACGGTTTTGACCATCGGGAAATCACCGAGAAAATCGCGGCCAAGTACTCCCGCCGCATGACCGGCCTGGTTGAAGTCCTGAAACTATCGGGCTTTGCCGCCGCCAAACCCAAAGGCTCCTTCTTTCTCTATGTCACGGCCCCCAAAGCCGCCGCCGGCAAAGGCTGGCGCCGGACCTTTGACACCGCGGAGGACGTTTCCCAGTGGCTCATCACCGAGAAGCTCATATCGACCGTTCCGTGGGATGACGCCGGAGCCTGCCTTCGATTCAGCGTCACCTTTGCCGCCAAAGACGCCGCCGGGGAACAGCGCGTGCTGTCCGAAATCCGCGCCCGCCTCAGCGACGTGGCCTTTGAATTCTAATTTGGCAAGGCGAAGTTAGGTGACACCGGATCCCCCTGCAAACCCTTGCCGCCGTAAACAAAGTTTTCATCGTCGCTTTGATTTGCTTAGTCCGGCTGCCTGGCAGCTGCTTCACTTGGAAAGGCAGTCAAAAGCCGCGCAGGCTGACACCGTAACAAGGATATGCGACGGACTGACACTTTTCCATGGGGAAAACCCTACCGGGAAATCAACGGCTTTCCTTGCCTTTGAAAAGATAAAACAGGAAAGCCAAAGAGGGCAGGAGGACAATGGCGCCGGCCCCCAAAGCCAGGACCAGCAAGCGCAAGGTGATTTCAGGGGCGTGAGCGTTGCTCACGGTGAGGTCCGGAGTGACGAGATTAGGGTATTGCGCCAGGCACCACCCGACAAGGATGAGTGTGACCTGGCTGATGGCGGCCATTCGCGCCAGGGCAAACCACCGCCGCCACAGAGCCACCAGCGTGACAATGGACGTCAAGCTCGTCCAAGCCAGAAGGAGCGGCGCCCACCAGTGCGTCAATCCATCATACATTTCCGGGGCGCCTTGTTTGGAGGCGAGAAAAACCACTCCCGCAATTGGCGCCAGGGTCAAGCCGGACCAAAGCGCCCGCCGCCGAAAATCATTTTGCAGATCGGGCTGATCCTGTGTGTCCAGCGTCAGATAGGTCGCCGCCAGAAAAGCAAACAGTCCCAAGGCGAATACGCCGCAGGCCAGTGCGAACGGTGTCAACCAGCCGGCGAAGAATCCGCTCATGACCTGCCCTTTCACGATGCGAATCTTACCGGTGGTCAAGGCGCCGAGGATCAGGCCTTGAAAGAACGGAGTAAAAAAGCTGGCGATGCCAAACACCGTGCTCCAGCGGCGTTGCGCCCCGTCCGATCTGGAATCGTATTTGCGGAAAATAAAAGCCGAGCCGCGCAGCACAATGCCGATGAGCATGGCGGTCAACGGAATGTTCAGCGCCGTCATCATCCCGGCGAAACCAGCCGGGAAACCGGTGAACAGCAGCACTATCACCAAAATGAGCCAGACATGGTTGGCCTCCCAAATCGGGCCGATCGCATCGGCAATGGCTTTCCTTTGCCGCACGGCGCGCGGACCGGCCGCCAGCAANNAAATCCGCGCCGCCCATCAGGGCGTACAGGATCAGTGACAGCAACATGAAAACGGCAACGGTGAGTTCAAGCATGGGTTGAAGTGGCGGAAGTTTCGGAAACGGGTCCCGCTGTCTCTATAAACTGGCGGCGCAGCAGGAAGAAGACGATGAAGGCGAGAAAAATGTATAATGCGGTGAAAATGACAAAGGGCGCCACAATCTCCGGCATCGGCGTGACAGCATTTTCAGTTCGCATCACGCCGTAGATGATCCAAGGTTGGCGTCCGACTTCGGTCACGATCCAGCCTGCTTCAATCGCCACAAACCCCAGAGGGCCGGCTGCCACCAATGCGCACAACAGGCGCGGATGACCGGTCAGGGGACCGCGTTTCCACCAGCACCAGCCCGACCACGCGGCCAAAGCCAGCATTGCCATTCCCGCGGCAACCATGAGGTCAAACGACCAATGAACAATGCGCACATTGGGCCAGTTGGTTTGCGGGAACTCTTCCAACCCGACGACNNCAAGGGCGCTCCCGATTGCGTTCGGTAATGCGCTTCCATCGCCGCCAGTTTGGCCGGTTGCAACCGGCCCACCAAGCGGGCGCTGTAGTCGCCGCTGAGAATTTGCAGCGGGATGCTGAGGCACGCGACCGCCAGCGCAATCCCCAGCGCGCTGCGATGAAAAGGATTGCTCCGGTCACGTCGCAGAAAGAACGCATGGACTGCCGCCACCGCGAAACCGGTCGCCACAAACGCCGCCAGCGTCATGTGCAGGACCTCATGAATGCTGGCCGGATTCAACATGGCCGCAATCGGGTCAATATCTGTGATCCGGTCGTCAACCATTTTGAAGCCCGCGGGAGCGTTCATCCACGCATTGGCTGTCACAACGAAAATGCCGGAAAAGATCCCGCTGACCGCGACGATCAAACCCGAAAGCCAGTGCATCAGGGGGGAGAGGCGGTTCCAGCCATAGAGATACACGCCGATAAAAATTGCTTCGGTGAAAAAGGCGAAACCTTCCAGGGAAAAGGGCATGCCGATAATCGCCCCGGCCATTGCCATGAAGCCCGGCCATAGTAAGCCAAGTTCGAAAGACAGAACGGTGCCGGAGACGGCGCCCACGGCGAAGAGAACAGCGGTGCCGCGCGACCATCGCTTGCTGAGATCGAGATAAACGATTCGCCGGGTGCGAAGATACATGCCCTCCGCTATGGCCATAAGCAACGGCATCCCAATGCCCAGGGTCGCGAAGATAATGTGGAAGGCCAGCGACATGGCCATCTGCGAACGAGCGAAGAAAAAGTCAGTCATGCCACAACCGTTTTCGTTGTTCCTCGGTCAGTTTGGCAGGATCGGCTTTGGCTTGGCCTGTACATCATTTGTTCTTTCCCCTCATTTTGCACTGTTCGGCCAACTCGGTCGGCGGGGGCCAACTGTGCCCGCACGCCAACAGCCCCTGAGTATCTTCAGGCCCCCAGGTGCCGGCGGCGTAATTAGGGAAATCACTGGGCGGCGCCTCCGCCCAGACGTCGAGCACGGGCATCAACCACTGCCACGCCGCCTCCACTTGATCGGCGCGCATGAAGAGTGTGGCGTCATTCTTCATCACGTCCCACAGCAGCGTTTCATACGCATCGGGCGATGGAGCGTCGAAGCTCTCACGATAACTGAACCGCATGTCCACCGGCCGCAATTGCACTTTGGGCCCGGGATATTTGGCCTGAAAGCCCAGCACGATACCCTCGACTGGCTGGATTGCCATGACCAGGCGGGATGGATGCCAGCCGAGAGAAGCGCCAACCGGAAACGACCGATGGGGCACCGCGCGAAATTGAATGGAGATTTCCGAGGCCTGGCGGGGCAGGCGCTTGCCCGTGCGCAGGTAAAAGGGCACGTCCTGCCAGCGCCAGTTGTCAAGAAACAGTTTCAACGCGACAAACGTCTCCGTTTGAGAATCGGGCGCCACGCCCTTCTCCTGGCGATAGCCGGGCACTTTTTTGCCATCGCTGTTGCCCGAACCATACTGTCCGCGCACGGCGCATTGAGCGACCGCGTCGCGGTCAATCGGACGGGCCGCGTGGAGCACATCCACCTTCTTGTTGCGAATCTCGTCGGCTTGAAAAGAGACCATCGGCTCCATCGCCACCAGACAGAGCAACTGCATCAGATGATTCTGCACCATGTCGCGCAGCGCGCCCGCGTGGTCGTAATAGCCGCCGCGGTGCTCGACGCCCACCGCTTCGGCCACGGTGATGGTCACATAGTCAATGTAGCGCCGGTTCCAAATTGGCTCAAAAAGTGGATTGGCAAAACGGAATGCCAGAATGTTCTGCACCGTTTCCTNNTGGGATTCCTCGAAATTGGCGGCCAGGATGGCATTCAGTGCCAGGGCGGATTCCAAGTCATAGCCGATTGGTTTTTCCACGACAATCCGCGCCCATTCCCGGTCGCGCGCCAATCCGGCCTTGCCGAGGTATTTTGGGATTTCGCCGAACATGCTCGGCGGTGTGGCCATGTAAAAGATGCGGTGGACTTTGGCGGCCCATTCCTTTTCCAGTCTGGCGCATTGGGCGCCCAAAGCCGCATAGGTTTGGAGCTTTTTGAAATCACCCTGTTGGTAGCTGATGTGTTTGGCGAATTCATTCCAGGCGGCGTCCTTGGATTTGCCAAACCGCGAGAATTGGTTGACTCCGCTGTGTAACCGCTGACGCAGTTTTTCGTCGCTCATGGGAACGCGATCCACCGCGATGACCGAAAAATCGGCGGGCATGCTCCGGTCTTGGGAGAGGTCGAACAACGCGGGCACGAGTTTGCGCCAGGTCAAATCACCGGCTCCGCCAAAAATGACAAGTACCGTCGGTTCGAGTTGGTCGTTGGCCTTCATGGTCCTCAAGCCTTCTCCCATTCGGTGTGAAACGTGCCTTTGGCCGCGTCTTTATCATATCCCGCCACAGGGAAGCCGTGGTCGGCCATGTTGACCACGAGATTGGGTCCCATGACGCCCAAGCCGACCATGCAAATTTCATAGTGTTGCGTGTTCATATAGTTGGTGGTCATGCCCATCGGCGCCGAAATTCAAGTGAGTTACGCGCCGGAAGGCGATGGGGTATCCTAATGCCAAAGGCCATAAGGGTCAATCCAAAGAACCTCCCAACCTCCCAATTTCGCGCGTGAGGGTTGCGGTTGAGGGCTGTCCAATCCGGCATGAGACTGTTTTTTGACTTTAAACTGCGCGGGGTGAACTCTAACCTTTGGCCATGATTCCAAGCGAATTCTCCAATGTAACCGTGGTCGCCAAATCCAACGTCTATTTCGACGGGCGCGTGGTCAGCCACACAATCAAATTCGCTGATGGCTCCAAAAAAACCATCGGCCTCATCTACCCCGGCCCCTTCCACTTCGGCACGGACGCTTCCGAGCGTATGGAAATTGTGGCCGGCCAATGCAGCGTCAAGCTCGACGGCCAAAGCGCCGCGCAGACGTACGCGGCGGGAGGCGCTTTCGTTGTCCCGGCCAAGTCCGGCTTCGACATCACGGTGCCGTCCGGCATTTGCGAATATATTTGCTCGTACCTTTAACCCAAGGCGGCGATGTCCCGAAGCACTTGCGCCTCGTGCGGCCAGCACCTGGAATTCTCCGAGGAGATGTCCGGCCGGCAAGTCGCCTGCCCGAACTGCGGGGCCAAAACGCGGCTGGACAACCCGGCCTTCCCGGAGATTCGGATTCCGAAGCAGAAGGACCCGGAGGTTCGGGAGGCGGGTTCGTCGCCCGTCGCGGCATTCGCCAGCCTGCTTCAGGAGAACATTGGCAAGGTCATTGTGGGCAAGCGCGAGGAGATAGTGTGGCTGTTGACGGCGTTCCTGGCGGAGGGGCACGTGCTGCTGGAGGATGTGCCGGGAGTGGCCAAGACGATGCTGGCGCGCGCTCTGGCCAAGAGCGTCGGCTGCTCCTTCAAGCGTCTCCAATGCACGCCGGACCTCCTGCCCAACGACATCACCGGCAGTTCCATCTTCAATCCGAAAACCACCGCCTTCGAGTTCCGCCCCGGCCCGCTTTTCGCCCAGATCGTCCTGGCGGATGAGATCAACCGCGCGACGCCGCGGACGCAATCCGCGTTGCTGGAGGCGATGGCGGAGGGAAAAATCACGGCGGACGGAGTCAATTATGATTTGGCGCCGCCGTTTTTTCTCATCGCCACGCAGAATCCGATCGACCATGAGGGCACGTTTCCGCTGCCGGAGGCGCAGTTGGACCGGTTTCTGGTGCGGCTGCGGCTGGGCTACCCGCGGGCGGAGGCGGAGATAGCGATGCTGCTCCAGCACCAGTTGCGGCATCCCATCGACGACCTGAAAGAGGTGGCCACGGCCCAGGACGTGCTTGACAGCCAGCGGGCGGTGCGGGCGGTGCATGTGGATGAGAAGGTGGCGCGCTACGTTGTGCAGCTTGCGCAGGCGACGCGCGACCACCCCGATCTGTCGCTGGGCGCCAGCCCGCGGGCGTGCCTGGCCCTGGTGCGCTGCGCCCAGGCGTTCGCGGCCGTCCATGGTTTCGATTTCGCGCTGCCGGATGATGTCAAAGAAATGCTTCCGCATGTTCTCGGACATCGGTTGATCCTGCGGCCGGAAAGCCGCCTGCGCAAGAAAACCATCGGCGGTGTCCTGGGCGAAATCCTGAACACGGTGCCGGTTCCGACCGTGACTGCCATCGCGCCCCGGCGATGAAATGGATTCTCGGCATCGTGGCATTGCTGGCGCTGGGGCTGGCGCTTCAACTGAGCCAGTTGATTTACGCCATGTACGTCCTGCTGGGAGTGTTATTGCTGAGCCGCTTCTTCAGCCGCGTCTGGATGGCCCGGATCGAAGCCCGCCGTTTCCGCGACGAGGAGATTTGGGAGATCGGCGGAACGGTCGAGGTGAAAGTCGCCATCCAAAACAGCGGCTACTGGGCCGTCCCGTGGCTGCTGATCGAAGACGCGCTTTCCCGTGACGCGCTCACGCAGTGGCCGCCGCGGCTGAAAGCGCGGGGAGCGCGTGTGGCGCTGATCCGGCTGGCCCCCGGCGAGGTGCATGTGTTGAGCTACAACGTGCAGTTTCAGCGGCGGGGCTATTACCAACTGGGGCCGCTCCTGGTCGAAACGGGCGATGTTTTTGGATTGCACCGTCGGTGGCGGGTGCTGACCGAGCCGGATTTCGCGCTGGTGTTTCCGAAAATTGTGCCGCTGGAGGGCTACAACCTGCGGTCGCGCCGGCCGATTGGGGAAATCCGCCTGGCGCACCGGCTGTTCCAGGACCCGACGCGCATGGCGGGAATCCGGCCCTTTCAACAAGGGGATCCGTTGAACCGGATTCACTGGCGGGCCACGGCGCGGACCGGGCGGTTGCAAAGCCGCGTTTTCGAAAGCTCGCGAGTCGCCGGCGCCACATTTCTGCTTGACTTCCATGCCCGGAGTTTTCCCGGCCCCGCCGCGGCCGGTTCGGCGGAACTGGCGGTGGTGGCCGTGGCCTCCCTGGCCAACGCCGTTTTTCTCACGGGGCAGCAAATGGCCTTCGCCAGCAACGGACGGGACGCGGCCGACCGCATCCGGGAAGACGGTTGGCGGGCGGAGTTCTTGACGCGGCGCGACGCGCAATTGCGGGCGTCGGAAACCGGAGCCAACACCCGGCTGCGGCCGGTGGTGATTGAGGCGGCCAAAGGGGAGAACCAGTTCAGCCGGATTCTGGCCGCGCTGGCGCGCCTGGAACACACCGACGGGCTGGAATTTGACGCGCTGCTCAGGGAGTGCGCCCCGAGGATCGCGCGGGACGCGACGGTGGTGGCGGTCCTGGGAATCGTCACACCTGAGATTGCCGCGGCGCTGGGGGACCTGGTGCGGCGGGGCCTGCTGGTCACGGCGCTGGTAGTTGCCTTCGACGTGGAGCCGGTGCCGGAATGGGCCAAGCCGCCCGAGTGGGCGGAGATGCTGCTGGCCCAGGGCATCGACTTTCGCGCGGTCAACAGCGAGGAGGCGATCTCCGCCCTTTGCTCCGCGGCGATTGTGAGGTGAGATGACACCGCGCAAACCACAACAGACGCTGGCGGATTACATGGTCATCGCTCTCAGCCCGGCCTTGATCATCGCGCTGGTGGGGAGTCTGTGTTTCTTTTTGATTGACGTTTGTTACCGCGGGCATATGGCCGGCAGTGTGCGGTGGGTGATGTTTTGGTTCGTCGTGGCGATCGTGCTGATCTCGCGCATAGCCATAGAGAAATCTTCCGAGTACGCCGCGCTCTACGGTCTGGCGCTGGGCGCGATTGTCTGGCTTTACATGATCCGACAGCACCCCGCGTATGTGCTCGGACTGCTCTTGCTGGCGCTGTTGTGGTTTTGCGCGCACAAGCTGGTCTGGGATTGCACGCTGATCGATGACGACCAGGACTCATCGGGCCAGGGGCTGCTGCAAAGCGTCCCGCCCGCCGCCCCGCCGCCTGCCGCCGTGCCACGCAAAGGGGCGAAACCGAAGCCAAAGCGCGCCGTGTCGGGCGCGCCTGGGCGGTGGGTGGTGTATTTTTCGGTGGCGGCGCTGCCTCTTTTTGGCGTGGGGCAAGTCCTGCTGCCCGCGGGCAATCCCGGGGCGCGGCGCGAGGGGTTCGCGTTTCTTATACTTTACATGGGCGCCGCCCTCGGTTTGCTGGTGACAACCAGCTTTCTGGGACTGCGCCGGTACTTGCGACAGCGTTATCTAAGCATGCCCGGAGTCATCGCGCTGGCCTGGGTCAAGTTCGGCGCCGGCGTCGCTTTGCTCGTGTTGGCCGCGGCGCTTTTTCTGCCGCGACCGGGAGCGGGAGTGGCGTGGGGGGCGTTGCGCCGCGAGGTGGACTACCGCTTGGATCAGGCCAGCCAACTCGCCTCCCGCGCCAACCCGCCCGGCAAAGGGCAGGGCGGCACGGCCGGGGACAACGGAGTCGCCCAAAACAATTCCGGCGGCGCGGCGGAGGAAAGCCAGGGGACGGCGCCGGCGGGGAGCGCAAACAACCAACCCGGCGCGGGGTCCGGCGTGCCTGCGGCAGTCCTGACAGATCAAGCCGCCGGCATCCGCGCATGGTTCCGGGCCGCGATTCTGATCGGCGCGGGAATCGTGGCGGGCTGGTGGGTGATTCGGTGCCGCCATTTGCTTGGGGAGATGTTGCGTTTGTGTTGGGTGAGCGCGCGGGATTTCTTCCGCAGGCTGCTGGATTTGGTTCCGGCCCGCAAACCGGTCCGGTCGGCCCCGCCCGGATACGCGCCCGCGCCGCGCCGTCCGCTGTCCGAATTCAAGAATCCGTTCTACGCGGGAATGGAGTACGCGCGTCCGCCGGCGGAAATAATACTTTACACATACGACGCCCTTCAGGCCTGGGCCGGTGAGCAGGGGATTGAGGAGCGGCCCGAACAGACGGCGCGGGAATTCTGCCGGGCGATGGCGGAACCGCTGCCCGAGGCGGACGCGGCTTTGCGGCATCTAGCCTATCTTTACGCCCACGCCGCCTACGGCACGCGCCTGCCGCCCGACTGCGATCTGGAGCCTCTCAAGGAACTGTGGCGGCGTCTCACATGGCGCCAAGCCAACGCTCCAGCGAAGTCTCTTGACTGAGAGTGATCTCGTTAGTCGCCCAGGCAGATGCCAAGGGAGCGTGTGGCGTGAACGAAACCGGCGTCCAGCGGCACCGTGCGCAATCGTCCGATGGCTTCGGAGAGAGGCACGCTATCGACAAATTGTCCGTTGTGCGCGACCATCCGGCCAAAGCGGCCTTCGGTGATCAGTTCAACGGCTTTGGCGCCGAACAAGGTGCAAAGCACACGGTCCATGAACGTGGGGCTGCCGCCGCGTTGCAAATGACCGAGCACCATCAGGCGCGTTTCCTTGCCCGTGCGTTTCTCGATTTCCGCCGCGACGACGGCGCCGATCCCGCCGAGCCGGCTCTCGCGATTCTCCTGCTGGCCGCCGACGGTGACAAAATCGCCGCCCGCCGGCTTGGCGCCTTCGGAGATGGCGATGAGGGTGAAATGTTTCCCGCTTTTTTCCCGTTCCTGGATGGCGGCGCAAATGCTTTCATAACGGAAGGGGATTTCGGGAATCAAAATGACATCCGCGCCGCCGGCCACGCCGGCATAAATGGCAATCCAGCCGGCGTAGCGGCCCATCAATTCGAGCACCATGACGCGGTTGTGGCTCTCAGCGGTCGTGTGCAGACGGTCCAGCGCGTCGGTCGCGCAGGCGACGGCGGAATCGAAACCGAAGGTGACGGTGGTCGCCGCCAGATCATTGTCAATGGTCTTGGGCACGCCGACAATCGGGATGCCGGCCTCATGCATCTGCTGCGCGATGGTCAGCGAGCCGTCGCCGCCGACGGCCACCAGCGCGGAAATACCCAGGGCCTCCATCCCTTTTTTGGTCTCGTCGATCAATTCCTTGGGGAGTTGCCGCACTTCGCCGTGGCCGGTCTTGGCGGAGAAATGTCCGCGATTGGCCGTTCCAAGAATGGTTCCGCCGCGCACGAGCAGGCCGGCGAGCGCGTTGTAATCCAGCAGGCGATAATGCTGCGGCGGCAGCAGACCGTCGTAACCGCCCAAGATGCCAATGGTTTCCCAACTGCGTTTGTTGGCGGTTTTGGCGACGGCGCGGATGACCGCGTTAAGACCGGGACAATCTCCGCCGCCAGTGACGATGCCGATTTTCATTCCTGGAACAGCAACGGAGCGAAGTTATACAGGCTGCGCCGCCAGGACTGCCACTCGTGAGCCGTCAGCGGCGATTCGTAATAGTAACAATTGACGCCAGCTTCCTTGAGGGCGGCGGCGGCGGCCTTGGCGGAGGGGGCGCCGGGTTCGCGGCTGCCGAAGCTAAAGAAGACGACCTTGACCTTCTGCTTGAAGCCGCCCATGTCGGCAATTTCGTTCGTGGCGATGCTGCCGCCGCTGAAGAGGCCGATGTGGGAGAACTTGTCCAGGTGGGCCAAGGTGATTGTATGGGTCTGCATGCCGCCCATGGAGAGGCCGGCCATCGCCCGATGAGGCTGATCGGCGAGGGTCCGGTAATGGGCGTCAATGAAGGGGATCAGATCATCCAGGAGAAGATGCTCGAAAGGGGCGACGTTGAAAGCGCCGCGTCCGCCGGGACCCCTTCCGCCGGGACCGCCGGGACCTCGAGCCGTCGCGCCGTTCGTCGCGCCCGCGGCTGGGGGTGCGCCGCGCATGGGGCCGCCGGGGGCGCCAACGGCGCTGCTTTCCATGACAACAATCATGGGCTTGACCTTGCCTTCCGCCAGCAAGTTGTCGAGGATCACATTGGCCCGGCCCATTTCAGTCCACACGCGCTCATCCTCCCCGCCGCCGTGCTGCAAGTACAGCACCGGGTAGCGAGTGGAGGTGTTGGCCTCATATCCCGGCGGCGTGTAAACGAAGATGTGACGCCAGGAATTGGACGTCTTGGCAAAGTAGTTCTCAATCTCCACGTTGCCGTGCGGCACGTCTTTCAAGTCATAAAAACTCTCCTGCGGACTGGGGACTTCAAAGCCGTTGCACATGTGGCCATAGCCGATGAACGCGCGGGTGCCCGTGTCCAGCGCGGTCGCGCCATCAACGATCATCCAATAATTGTGATAACCGGGGGCCTGCGGCTCGCTGGTCGTGTAGGTCCACTCGCCGTCGTCGCCTTTGACCATATCGCACGGAACGTTGACGATGGAGACCTGGACCTTCTGGGCGTTGGGGGCTTTGAAGTGGAAGGTCACCCGCCCGTCGGCTTCAATCCGCGGGTACTGAGTTCCCGGGAAATTATACGGTGAAGGATGCGCCGAATCGCCGGGCGCGTTGGTCTGGGCGATGGCCGGAAAACCAGCCAGCAATGCAAGAGCTAGAATTGGAATTTTCATATTGACTTCTCCTTTAGTGAATGCGCGTTATCAACTATTCCTGAAACACCAGGGGGGCGAAATTGTACAGACTGCGCCGCCAGGACTGCCATTCGTGGGCGGTCAGCGGGGATTCGTAGTAGTGGCTGTTGACGCCCGCGTCTTTCAGCGATTGAACGTCGGCCTTGCCATTGCCACCCATCATACTGCGGCCTCCGGTGACCTCACGGCTTCCATAACTGACGAACACCAGTTTGACCTTCTCCTTGAAGGCGGGCATGTCGGTAATCTCGGATGGGTTGATGCTTCCACCGCTGAACATGCCGATGTGGGAGAACGTATCGAGGTGTGCCAGGGTGATGGTGTGGGTCTGCATGCCGCCCATGGAGAGGCCGGCCATGGCGCGATGAGGCTGGTCGGCAATAGTGCGATAATTGCCATCCACATAGGGGATCAGGTCATCAATGAGAACCCGCTCGAATGCGTTGAAGTTGAACGCGCCGCGTCCACCGGGACCCCTTCGGCCGGGACCGCCAGGGCCGCGAGCCGGAGCGCCGTTCGTCGCGCCGCCGCCAGCCACCGCGCCACCAGGAGCCGCGGCATCAGGCGGAGCCGTCGCGCCAGGAGGCGCATCGCCCCGTCCGCCGCCGCGCCGACCGCCGCCGCCAGGGCCGCCGGTGTTGAGGCCGTTCTCCATCACGATGATAAAGGGCTTGGCTTTGCCATCGGCAATCAGGTTGTCCATGATCAGGTTGGCATGGCCCTGGTGGCCCCAGCCGGTTTCATCTTCGCCCATGCCGTGTTGCAGATAAAGCACCGGGAAGCGTTTGTTGGGGTCCTTATCATAATCAGGCGGTGTGTAAACGAAGCAGTGGCGGGTGGAGGCGCTGGTTTTGGAGTAGTAGAGGACCTCCCGCAGTTGGCCATGAGGCACGTTCTTGAGAGCGTAGAAGTCCTGATCTTTGGCGGGGATTTCGATCCCGCTGCCCCAGCGGCTGGCGCCGTAGTAGTACAGGCTGCCGGGATCCGGAACCGCCGCGCCATCAACCCAAATCTGGTAGTAGTGGAACCCTTCGTCCTGGGGACGCGAGTCACCGATCCAGGCGCCGCCATCGCCCTTGGTCAGGGCGTATTTTACGCCGCCGATGTCGAGCTTGACGTCCGAGGCTTGGGGCGCGACGACCGAGGCCCGGACACGGCCTTCAGAGTTGACCATCGGGTATTTTTTGCCCTCCTGGTTGGATGTCGCGGGCTTGAAATCTTCCGCCGACTGCGCCTGGGGCGCTGTATCCGCCGGCGGCGGCGTCTGGGCGATTGACGGGAGAACTGACAACACAGGGAGAAGAGCGAGACTCAATATTGCGGTTTTTATAAAAATCCTTTCTTTATCCTGAAATAAACAGGATGTGGAACGACGCGAAACTACCAGAGCGCGGGCCGGGGTGTCAACAGGCAATTTTTCCGTTCATCAAGTTCGCAATTTGCGCGTAAACTCTTGAACCTGGCGGCGCCTTCTGGTAATCAGCATCCGCATGAACCGCCTCCTTTTCGGCGACAATCTGGATTGGCTGCGCAAAAGGGAGATTTTTCCCGACGCCAGCGTTGATCTGGTTTATCTCGACCCGCCGTTCAATTCCAACGCGGATTACAATGTGCTGTTCCGCGAGGCCTCCGGCGAGGCGAGCCAGGCGCAGTTCCACGCCTTCACGGACACTTGGAACTGGGCCGATGCCAAGCAGACGTACGACGCGTTCTTGGACAATTGCCCGAATACCGCCGTTGTGGATATGATGCAGTCCCTCTACTGCTTTCTTCGGGCCTCGCCGATGATGGCGTATCTGGCGATGATGGCGCCCCGTTTGGTGGAACTGCATCGCGTCCTCAAACCGACCGGAAGCCTTTATCTCCATTGCGACGCGACGGCGAGTCGTTATCTGGGGATTTTGCTCGATGGGATATTTGGAACGAAGAATTTCCAAAATGAAATCGTATGGAAAAGAACGAGCGCCAGAAGCGATTCGCACCGATGGAATCACATTCACGATACGATCCTGTTCTTCTCAAAGTCAGAGCGTTTTACGTGGAATCGACAATATACCCCCTACGACGAGACGTACACCGCGAAGTTTTATCAGCATGTTGAGCCGGCAACAGGGCGGCGATACGCCTCCGACAACCTCACCGCCGCGGGAACCCGCGAGGGGAGTTCCGGCAAGCCCTGGCACGGAATCAATGTCAAGCGAAAGGGTATCCATTGGAAATACACCATCGAGAAACTGGAAGAACTTGACAAGGAAGGCCGAATCATCTGGCCGGACAAGCAAGGCGGCGTTCCCCGATACAAACGTTACCTCGACGAGATGTCCGGCCTGGCTGTGCAATCCATGATTACGGATATTTCGCCGCTTTCCGCGCAATCGGCCGAAAAGCTCGGCTATCCCACGCAGAAGCCGCAGGCGTTGCTCGAACGCATTATTGCGGCCAGCAGCAACAAGGGCGACATTGTGCTTGATCCATTTTGCGGTTGCGGCACCACCATCCACGCCGCGCAAAAGCTCGGCCGGCAATGGATTGGGATCGATGTCACCTACCTCGCCATCAACCTCATCAAACGCCGCCTCAAAGACGCTTTCGGTGATGACGCCCAATTTGAGGAGCGCGGCCAGCCCACCGATTTCGGCAGCGCCAAGGAATTGGCTGGTTTGGACAAGTGGCAGTTTCAGCAATGGGCGCTCTCGCTCATTGACGCGCGCCCGCGCGTGGAGGGCGGCGGCAAAGGCGCGGATCGCGGAGTGGATGGGGCGCTCTATTTCTACGAGAGCAAGGACAAGCGCGAGAAAATTCTGGTGCAGGTCAAGGGCGGCGGCGTGCAGCGCAACGACGTGGCGACCTTGCTCGGCGACGTGAACAACCAGAAGTTCGCGGCGGGCATCCTCATCACGCTGGAAAAACCGTCCAAGCCCATGCGGGTGGAAGCCGCCGAAGCGGGCCGCTACACCTCCAAACTCTGGCACGACAAGGATTATCCGAAAATCCAACTGCTGACGATTGAAGGCTTGCTCAACGGCACGGAGCGCGTCGAGGCGCCCCCGCAATTGAACCCTTTCGCCAAAGCCCAGCGGGAAGCGAAGCCTGAGAAACAGCAGGAGATGCTGTGAAGGATAAAATTTCAGGATAGCCGTCCGATTCCAAGTTGCGACAACGCCGTTCTGGTTTATGGACACAAACGCAGTCGGGCCAAATGGCTTCCGCTTTTACCGCTCCGTCGTCATTCCGTGAAAACCGGGGTTTCAATTGCCCTGGCGCCGCCGGACGCCGGCAATTGGCTTAAGATTGGACCGTAAACTCTTGAACCTGCCGGCGGCTTCTGGTAATCAGCGTCCGATGACCGACGCCGATCTTTTTCACGAAGAGCCACCCGCATACGGGGGCGGCGGCAAACCCGCGCCGCTCACGGAATATCTGCGCAAACTCGAACGCGCCCTCAAACGCGGCGACTCCACCGAACACACGCATCGCCCCGCGCTCAAGGAATTGATCGAAGCCCTCGACGACCAGGTCATCGCGACCAACGAACCGAAACGTTCCGACTGCGGCGCGCCAGATTACGTCGTTTCACCCAAACGGGACCAACTTTCCATCGGCTACATGGAGGCCAAGGACATCGGTGCGGACCTTGCTGAAATCGAGCGCGGCGATCAACTCAAACGCTATCTCGCCTCGCTGCCCAATCTGTTGCTGACGGATTACATTGAGTTCCGCTGGTTTGTGGACGGCAAGAAGCGCGAAACCTTCCGCCTCGCCAATGTCGCCCCCAGTGGCAAACTCACGCCTGTTGAGCCGGACGAACTCGAACGCGCCCGCAATCTCCTGATGGGTTTTCTTTCGCAAAAACCGGCGGACATCGCCTCTGCCGGGGAACTCGCCGGTCGTCTGGCCAATCTTACGCACAACATCCGCAACATCATCAGCGGCGCGTTTCTGACCGGGCAGGCCTCGCGGCAACTCCGTGACTGGAGGGATGCCTTTGCCGCCACGCTCCTGCCTGAACTCGCGCCGCACCCCGACACCAGGAAGGAAGCCGAAGCCGTCAGCGAGTTTGCCGACATGTTTGCGCAGACGCTGGCTTATGGATTATTCAGCGCCCGCGCCAGCAGCGGCAGCGGCAAGTTCACTCGCGAGAAGGCGCAGAAGCTCATCCCGCGCACGAATCCCTTTCTCCGCACGTTCTTCGAGCAGATCACGGGCGCGGCCCTGGACGATGAGCCGTTTGCCGGGTTCGTCGAGGATTTGATCCAGACACTTGACCACGCGGACATGGCGCGGGTGATGGAAGACTTTGGCAAACAGGGCCGCCGCCGCGATCCTGTCGTTCACTTCTACGAAACTTTCCTGCAAGCCTACGACCCCAAGTTGCGCGAATTGCGGGGCGTTTATTACACGCCCGAGCCTGTTGTAAACTACATCGTCCAGAGCATCGACCGCCTCCTGAAAGACAAGTTCAGCATCAAGGAAGGACTGGCCGACCGACAGAAGATCGCCATCAAGCGCAAGGAAGGCAAACAGGAGATCAGCGACGAGACGCATCGCGTGCTCATTCTCGACCCGGCTGCCGGGACGGCAACGTTTCTTTACACCGTGCTGGCTTTCATTCGCTCGCAATTTCAGACCAGGAAGAACGCCGGGCAATGGGGCAGTTACGTTCACGAACATTTGCTGCCCCGGCTCTTTGGATTTGAACTCTTGATGGCGCCGTACGCGGTGGCGCATTTCAAGATCGGCCTGGCGCTGGCGGCGATGGATGAGGAGCCGCTCTTCCGCCAGCAATGGAGCTACGCGCCGCAAGGCAACGAGCGTGTCAACATCTTTCTCACGAACACGCTGGAGGACTTGGAACACACTGCCGAACAACTTGGCCCGCTGCGCGCCTTGAGCGACGAGGCCAACTCCGCCTACGAGATAAAGAAACACAAACCGGTGCTCGTCGTCCTGGGCAACCCGCCGTACTCCGGCCACAGCGCGAACACGGGCGAATGGATTTCCAAGCTTGTCCGCGATTATTATTTCTGCGATGGCAAACCGCTCGGCGAGCGCAACCCAAAATGGCTGCAAGACGACTATGTGAAGTTCCTGCGCTGGGGGCAATGGCGCATTGAACAGACTGGCCAGGGTGTGCTGGCCTTCATCACCAACAACGGCTATCTGGACAACCCGACGTTTCGCGGCATGAGGCAGAATCTCATGCAAACCTTTGATGAGATTTATCTCCTCAATTTGCACGGCAATTCAAAGAAGAAAGAAACTGTCCCCGGCAGCGGTGAAGCGGACAAGAATGTTTTTGACATCCAGCAGGGCGTGGCGATTGGCATTTTCGTGAAATTGCCGCCGGAGGCGAGGGCGAAGAAAAAGGAGAAAGCTCCCGCCACCGTGCGTCACTGCGACCTTTGGGGCGCCCAACGGCAGACGAAATACGATTGGCTCGACAAAAACCAAGTGAGAAGCACCGATTGGACGACGCTCGAACCAAATGCGCCGCACTACCTGTTCATCCCGCAGGACACGAAGCGACTCAACGAATACGAACGAGGCTGGAAGGTCACGGAGATGATGCCGATTAACGGTTGGGGCATTGCCACACGCAAAGATTATTTACTGGTCGATTTTGAGAAGGGAGCTTTGGTAAGAAGATTCCGAGCGATCCTCTCCTTGCCTGCCGAAGAGGCTATCGATCGGTTCGGGATTAAGAAGGCACCTCATTGGGATTTTGCCAAAGCGCGGATTCATCTCTCCGGCGATCCATCATCGTCCGTAAAACCGGTTCTGTTTCGGCCATTCGACATCCGGTACATTTATTACGAAAAGGCGATGATCGAACGTGGCGATCATCGGTACGATCTGATGCAGCACATGTTCGATCCAAATCTGGCGCTTATTACGGTCCGCCGCATCGAAGGCGGCGGCGCGTTCACGCACTTTTTTACAACGGATCGAATTTCGGTTTTGCACTCCACGTCGGCAAAGGAAGGCAATTTTGTTTTTCCTCTCTACCTCCACCCATATGGCAAGCTGCCCGATGAGGACCTGTTTATGCACGAGAATGGCCGCCGCCCGAACTTGAGCGCGGAATTCGTCAAACAGTTTTGTGAACGGCTGGATTGCAAGTTCGTGCCGGATGGTTTTGGCCGGCCATCCAAACGAGAAATCGGCCCGGAATGTATTTTCAATTACGCCTACGCTGTATTTCACAGCCCGGCGTATCGAGAACGTTACGGGGAGTTTCTCCGGGCGGATTTTCCCCGATTGCCGCTGACCAGCGACTGGGACCTCTTTGGAGAGCTGGCTGGTTTGGGATCGTTGCTGGTGGGCCTGCACGCGCGCGGACAGGGAAAAAACACCGCGGTGGGCTATCCCGTCAAAGGAGAGGACATCGTTCGTGAGGTCCGTTTTCAACCGGTCGATGGCCTGGTCGTTGCCGGCGCAAAGCGGATGAGGATTTCCACTCCATGCGGCGCGGCGGTGGAAAGAGGTCCGTGGCCGGATATAAAAGCGGGGCGCGTTTGGATTAACGACAAACAGTATTTTGGGCCCGTGCCGGAATCGGCTTGGACATTTCCCATCGGCGGCTATCTGCCCGCCCAACGCTGGCTCAAGGACCGCATCGGCCGCGCACTCCTCTACGAGGAGCAATTGGAATATCAACGCATCATCTGGGCGCTTATTGAAACGCGGCGGCTCATGACTGAGATTGACGCAAGCATTACGCAACACGGCGGATGGCCCTTGAAGTAATCGCCGAGCAGCGAGTCACAGATGGACGATGTACTTGGCTTCGTCGCCGGGACGCGGAAAAATCAAGCGCTTTTTGCCGTCGGGGGTTTTGATCAGGCCCACGGGGACGTTGGGGAACAGGGCCAGTAATTGGTCGTCGGTGAGAATCTGCACTTGTTCCTGGCGGGCGGCGGTTCCAGGGGCGGGCGCGCGCGCTTCCTGGGGGGCGGCGGACTTTTGATGGACCGCCAGCGCGGCCAGAACGGCCACGGCCAGCGCCGCCAGGGAGCGGGCGGCGAAACGGACCGCTCTGCGGCGGCGCATGATTTTTTCCGCCGCCTGCAAGGTGGCTTCGCGGCGCGCCTGGCCGGCCGGGGCGTTGAGCACATCGTCGAGCAGAAATCTTTTTTCAGGTCGCATCGGTCGTCCTTCCGCGAAGAAGTTCCCGCAGTTTGACTCGCGCGCGTTCCAGACGGCTGGAGACGGCTTTTGGGGTTGTGTCCATGCGCGCCGCGATTTCCTTGTGGCTGGCGCCGTCGAAGTAGAACCACTCGACGACCTGGCGGTCATCCGGCCCCAGCGCGAGCAAGGCGGTGTCAATACTCTGTTCCAGCGCATCGTCCGTCCCGGGGATTTCGGCGGGGCAGGGGATGTCGGCAAGAGTGGTGTGTTCGGGGCGGCGCTGGAGTTGGCGCCAGATTTTCTGCGAATGTTGCCGTGCCACTTGTGCCAGCCAATTCCACAAATGTTCCTCGCTTTGCACCGGCTTCAGTTTCGCGGCCGCGGTCAACATGACGGATTGGACGATTTCGTGCGCCGCCGTTTCGTCGCCGTGATGGAGGGAGACGGCCATGCGGAAGACCCGCCTATGATAGCAGTCATATAGTTGCTGGAAGGCGGCCTCGTCTCCCTTGGCGACGCCCGCCGCAATCTGGCGGGCTTCGGCGTCGAGCGCCGCGCCGGGAGCGGTGGCCGGGAATGACATGGCGGGAGTGGCGGCAATCATCTGACCAGCAGCATGGCCGGAAACCCTCGTTATTTCAAGGGCGGCGTCGGCGCTGCCGGTGGCGGGGCTTGGGGGGATGGCAACGCTGGATGTGTCATGGGCACCGGCATTCCCCCTCCGGCGGATTGAATTGGACCATTGATGGGCATGCCCATTCTGTCATGATTCACTTTTGAATGCAGGGCGCCGAGAGTTTGCATCGTCAAGGATATTTGTTCGAGCGTGCCCGTTACGACCAGCAGCCCGGCTTCCGGATGAAACGCCAGGCGCGGGACTTTGTCTGGAGCGGTGGCTGGAGCGGTATCGTTATGAACCTGGCGAATCGCATCGAAGAGTGCATCCTTGTCAAAACCGATGCCAGCCGAATCGCGCAGCAAATCGCCAATGTAATACACGGTGGATTGCGTCGGGGCTTGGTGGGTGACGCCCGCATCCATTATTTGGAGCACGGCGGTCGGGCGGTCGCCGTTGAGGACCAACTTCCAATGCAGCGGAGTTCCATCGATTTCAAACGACATGTTCATCGCGTTGAATACATCGACGGGCCGCACGTTCTTGAGTTGCAAATCTATTGTGGTGTCTTTGGCGCCGCCCTTGGATGGAAGGATGACGTCAAATTGATTGCTGAACTGGTGAAGAAGGATGCGAACAACCTCGACCAGAGGCATCCCATTGATTTCAATGTCTTTGCCGGGTGGGCCGATGTTCGCCCAAGCCTGCTGCGCTTCATCAGGGGCTGTTGCCATCGCCTGGTCTGCCATCATTGCCGCCAGCCTTCTCTGAAAAGGCTGCCGGGATTCATCAGTGCCTGGCACCGTTCGCGGCAAATTCGTTGCGGCTTGAGCGGCGGCGCGAGGCGTGGCCACGGCCACGGCCAGCGCGGCCAATAGGCCAAGGACGATTATTCGAGGTACTCTGTTGATTTGTTTCATAGGCATTTCGTAAAACTTTCCTGTTCCACCCGGTATAGCCCCGGATTGCCGAAATGCCTCGAAAGATCTTTGAGCGCCGGCGGCGCAAATGGAGAAAGCCGGGGATCGTGCGAAGCTCCTGCCGGGCCATTCCCGGGTTTTCAATACACGCCCGTGGAGCCTGTCCCACAATAAAAAAGCAGGGCCTTTCGGCCCTGCTTATTGAAAACGAATTAACAGAGGAATCTCTTACCGGACCAGTTTGCGGCGAATTGCCTGCAAAGCAACGATCGCGCCGCCCAGAAGGCCAATCGTCATGCCGCCGTCCGGCGCGCTCTCTGTTACGTATACGTTGAAAGCGCCACTGTTGTTATTCCATTGGTACCCATCCATGCTGCCCATGTAAAATTCATCCGCTCCTGCTGGAACAACAGCGCTGCCGCCGCTTCCCATCTCAATAAAGTCAGCGCCGCCCGAACCGATGAAGATCCCGACGAGAGAGTTAATAGGTGCTTGGAAAGTACTAAAGTTCCCAGTGGGAATAAATATGAGGTCGGAGGGCGTGGCAGCGAATCCGGTCACATCACTGGGGTCGCCGTTCGCATCATAGCCGCTTATGGTTGGGGTGTTTCCGGTCGAACCGGTGGCGTTCCAGCTTATCGTGCTTCCGGGAGTGACGGTGCCAAACAAGACCGGCGACTGGGCGGGTGTTGTATCAAGGTTTCCGTTGCCCGGATTATAATCGTCAGAATCTCCGACGTTTGGCAGCAGAGGGTCAGCCGTGCCTGGGACAGTGAATTGGGCGTTTGCAACCTGAATCTGAGCCGTCGCCACGGCGGCGGCAATCAACAACATTTTCACCTGGTTTTTCATATACTTTATTTGCTCCGACATTAAAACTGCTCTCTAGCGTGATCTCACTCCGTTTTCAGTGTCGCCCTGCGCCATGCGGCAAAGTCAGACGGCCAAAACATGAAACATCGAACGGACGATTCAATCAGCAAATCGCCTGCCAACGTCGCGCAGACTCTTGCCTCGGACAATTATATTGATGCAAGACGTTTATAATCAAGACCTTGTATCGCAATCATATAATCTTCGGGTGAAGCACATAAAAACCAAAACTGTAAGTAACGCCGACAACCAAATGCAGATTAACGCGCTTTTCCGTGCGTAACATGCTGTAGTGGAGCATGATGCGCGATTCCCGTCGATTAATAAGCCTTTCCGACACTTTGACGTAACGGGTCATGGGCTACTGGATTGTTGCTGGAATATATCTGCGGACGGTTTGCGATTAC
>PLGF01000054.1 GCA_003138485.1 Verrucomicrobiales bacterium
CGCCGATGCCGCCGCCGGGCAGGGAATAGCTTTGCTCATTTTGAGAAACCAAACCGGTCGAATAATACTGATAGCGCGTGTATTGGCTTGTTCCATCGGGCAGGATTTGCGCGATGCAACTGATTTGAAGGTTCGATGCAATGTCGATCGCGTTGGCATTCGTATAGGAATACCAAGTTCGAGTGCCCTCGGTGGTTCCCCCGTCATCGGGCGAGGGGTCGCGCTCGCTAGAAAGGATCTCCGTCAGGGAAATCTGATCTGTGTCCAGGAACCAGTGCCGCATCCGCCCTTTTAGGAAGTCATTGGTGTTCAGGCCGTAGATACAGCTTAGTCCATATGGGAGATTGCTGTAAATCGAGAGATTGGGGGTTTGCTCCCGGTTCCAGTAGAAGCTGTTGCGATGATACAATTGCGGATCAACGCCACCATCCAAGCCGTTGTCGAAAGCCCTCCCCGTAACTGAGGGGGCGATGGCGCTGGATTCGACAGAAGTGCTGGTGTTGTGGATGTAGCAATAAAGCTGGCTGGCGCCATCCGGCTCAGTGACGTAAAGCGCGCGCTGCTGATAATTGGTCGGAGCGGATTGGTCGGTAACCTGTTGATAGAAAAACTGCGTGGTGCCATAAGGCGTGGTGAGGGAACTCATCCAACCGTTGCTTGAATTCACACCGTTGTACACCGTCGCTGTATAGCTGAAAGTGCTGGTGTTGGTGACGGCATCAGTGATGCTGTCCAACCAGCCCTTGGTGTTGCGTGCAAAAGTCGCTTTGCGCCCGAACGGATCATCGATCTCCTGTAGTTGCCATACGTTCGTTGGATTGTTGGCATAAAAAAACGTGCTGGTTCTTCCGTCGGAGTCCACCACGTACTTTACCCGAAGGCCGGTGTAAAGGTTAGTCCCTCCCAATTCGTAGCCGATGAGCGTAACACGGCCTTGGGGATCGACTCGTTGAGTGAGAAGGGCATGAGTGGTCGAGTCACCCAAATCTTCCTCCGAGCACATCCAGCCCAAACCGAAGATGTCCTTGCTCCCATCGGGATACAGCAGCATCAAGCCATTGGTGGCACTTCCCCAGTAAATTCCGTGTCCGTCAGGCAGTGACATGGCTGCCGTAGCCGTGCTGGTCAAGGTGCCGGAAAGCCAGCTCAATCGAACTTGGCTGATAGGGTCATTGGTTTGAGTGGGGGCGTTTAGAGTTTGGTTGGCGACATTGTAGGTGAAATAGTCGATTCCACCGTCCGGGGTGGAAAGCAACGCCTCGTAATTGGTGGCAAAGGGAGACCCCGGAGGAGGATACGGCCCTTTCTGATAGGCCGCTTCCCAACTGGCATCCCAATAGATAATGTCCATCATCCAACTGTGGGACCAGGACGCGTTGGTCATGCCCGAATAAAAGGCATTCGTGTCCCCATAAGAGCGCATCTGGTAAAAGTTGTAGAACTCGTCGAAGACCCTCAACCGCGTGCCAAGTGTCTCCGTCATATTAAAACTTGGGATTTGGTCGTTTTGGGGCAGCATGTAGCGCTGTTTGTAATACCACCGGAATGACATGGTTTCACCGGAGGAGGTTTTGTAACTCAACGGCTCATCAACGACGTGCAAATTGATGTAAGGCTCGCTCACCGACCAGCGCGGCATGCCGGTGCAATTCGTGCAGGCGGCATTGTTCCCGCCCGCGTTGTTCACGTTGGCCCCAGGCGAGCCTGCGCCGCCCGGCGGTTGATGGCAGCCGTGGTCTTTAAAGTCGTTGCACCGCGCGCAGGTGCAAGCGCCGAGAGCCCCCGCCTGTTGGGGAAGGAACAGCGCGGCGAATGTTGTGAGGAGAAAAATCCAAATGGCAGATTTTGTTTTCATGTCCGTTTGGTTGGGTCATGGGATTCCGGAGATTCCGGCGGGGGCGGCCACCCACAGCGCGAAACCTTGGGAGACTTGCGGGTTGGTGCCGTAAAGATACTCCTGGAGATTTGAAAGGCCATCGTAATCCGGGTCCTCTCCAGCGAGATTTGGATCGTTTGCGTTCAGGCTGCCAAGGACGCACCAGGCAACCGGGATTCCCGCGGAGGTCCATGGATCAGTGGGATTGGTCTTGCTGACGAGGCGTTGATACGCATCCGTAAGGCCCGAATCCTCAGAATCTTGCGGCGTTCCGAGAACCAAAAAGACGGCGCCATTCGTCAGGCCCTGTATAGTGTACGTTACGGACGGATACCCCTGCCCCAACCAACTCCAAATCCCATTGGTCAAGGGCTTCGCCAAGGCGGGCGTTGCAAAAACATCATACGGCCAGCCGTTGGTTCCCCCCATTATTTCGAAGGAAAGGTTAATGCCCCCGTTGCTCGCCGTGGCCGTTGGGTTGGCAATCCAGACATTCGCGCTGTTGGTCCAACCGGTGGTATTGGTGACGACGGCCAGCAGGCAGCCCGGTCCGGAGATGACGTCATAAGTGGGGCCGGCATTGGGCGTGGAGGGGTCGGAGGGAGCGGAGGGCGCCTGCCCCAAGTCTGGCATTTGCAATGCCCCGTAAAATATGCCATACAAAATCCATTCCCCACTTACCGCTGGCGTGTTCAGTTGGTAATCATAGGTGGTCAGATCGTTCATGGCTCCGTGCATCTGCAACAGGCCCGTCGCCGCGTCGCTGCCGATGGCGAAGCCATTCGAGATGACCCGCGGGCTTGGCAGCACGGCGACACCCGGCCCGTTTGTCACGAAGGCTCCATTCAGATAGAAGGTCGAGTTGGTGCTGGACCACGCCAGCGCGATCAGGTTCCAGGTTCCCGCCTCAAGCTTCACCGGCGCATAGATATAATCGCCTTCATGGCCGTTGGCATCTTGGGTTATGAAGTAGAAATTGTTTCCGGCGTAGTCGAATCCGCAACTCCAGGAGCCATAATCCGCATTGGACGTGTATTCCCCGATGTCGATCAGGGCGCTCCAGTCGCCTCCAGGCCCGGCGCCGCCCCAACTAACGCTGGTCCAGTCTGGATTGAACCAGAACATGAGACTTCCGTTGGCTGTCACATTCAAATTTGTCGAGCTGTCGCTATTCCATGTGCCGAAAACCAACTGGCTTTCGTTCCTGCTGTCGATCAGGAGCGAGTTGCCCGGTCCGTTGGTCGATACGCTCAGGTTGGTGAAGGAAAGCGGAAAATAGCCCAAGTCGCTCGCCCAACGATTGGTGTCGGCGAAGGACCACGAATTCAGCCACGGATTTGAGGAATTTGTCGGCGGAGCCGGTTGTGCC
>PLGF01000006.1:0-2482 GCA_003138485.1 Verrucomicrobiales bacterium
CGCCGCGGTGCTCAAGGTAACCGTGATGGGATTGGCGTAGGTCCCCGCCCCGGGAGAAAATACGATGGGCGGTACGTAAGAGTAGCTGTTGGTTGCCAATTCCGAAGTATAACCCGTGCGGGAGGCCAGCCAAATGAACGTGGTGGTGTTGGAGGATATCGTTAGCGGGCTGGCGTAAACCGCCGAACTGGTCGTGGGCAGTGTCCCGTCGGTGGTGTAATAAATGACCAGAGGCGTTGGGTCGCTGATGCTGCTTTGTGCGATGATGGTCAGATTGCTATGGTAGACTCCGCTGGCCGGCGTAACGCTGAGGTCCTGCACCGCGAAGGTGTAGGAGTTGGAGGCGAAGGCGGAGTTCTGCCAGTTTGGCTTCGTGTTCTGGACAAGGTATGTGCCGGATGCGTTGATGTTCAAGTACAGGGTGGACGACGGGGAGGTGGTGGTGTTCGTGACCACGTTGGGCGAAACAACCACCCAGCTGGAGATCGTTCCGGCCAGGCCCGATTGAATGGCAATGGCCGCTTGATTGGAAAATGTCTGTGCCGGCGTCAGGAAGGTTGGGGTCGGCAGGACACCCGAATAAACTGCGGCTGCTTGGGTGCTGAGATAACCGGTTTTGGTGGCGTTGACCAGGAAGCAGGCCGTGTTCGTGATAGTGATGGCTCCGGTGTAAAGATTGGTGGCGTCGGTCAGGACGGGATTGTTGCCCAGCAGGTTTTCCGCGTAATAAAGGCGGGCTCCAAGCGTTGTGCTTGAAACGGTGACTGAAACCGGCCCGCTGATGTTTTCACTGGCCGGGGAAATTGCCGGGGCCCCTACGATGAAGTTCAACGTGTAGAGGTTGGTCTGCCAGGTGACTCCGTTGTTGTAATAGACGGAGAGCGTTCCTGACCCGCTGTTGATGCCATCCAGGGTGAACGGGCTTGTGTAAACACCCCAATTGATGCCATCGAAGGAATAGAGCATGGTGGCGCCCGGGGTGCCAGTGCTCAATGCCACGGTGATGGCGTTGGAATAAGTGCCGGAACCCGGGGTGAAGACGATGGGGGATGCATACGTGTAGACATTGGTCGCCGCTTCCGGGGCAGAGCCGGCGCGGGTGGCAAGCCAGATGAAGGTTGCGCTGTTGGTGATCGTCAACGGCCCGGAATACAGACTGGAGTTCGTGGTGGCCGCGGTGCCGTTGGTGGTGTAGTAGATGACCAGGGGAGCCGGGTCGCTGATGCTACTCTGTGCCGTCACAACCAAACTGTTGTTGAATTCTTCCGTGGGAGGGGTAACGCTGAGGTCTTCCACCCCAAAAGAGTACGAGTTTGAGGCCGCGGCCGAGTTTTGCCAGTTAGCCTTCGTGTTTTGGACGATGTATGTGCCGGTAACGTTGATGTTCCAATTCAGCGTGGAGGTGCCGGAAGCGGCCGTGTTCGTCACCCCGTTCGGGTCCACAATCACCCAGCTCGATCCCGTCCCGGCCAGTCCGGATTGGAGAACAATGGTGGCTTGATTGGAGAATGTTTGCGACAGCGTCAGAAAGGTCGGGGGAGGCAGCTGCCCTGAATAAACCGAAGTGGCTAGCTCGCTCATATAGCCAGCCTTGGCCGCGCTGAACAGGAAGCAAACCGTGTTGGTGACCGTGATGGCGCCCGTGTAAAGGTTTGTGGCGCTGGCCAGCGTCGGATTGTTGCCCAACAAGTCTTCTGCATAATAGAGGCTGGCGCCAGGCGTTGACGTGGCGGCCGTGACCGAGATTGGCCCGCCAAGGTTTTCGCTGGCCGGGGACACGGTGATGGCGCCAACTTGGAACGTGTAAACGTAGGTGTTGGTCGAGCTATAGATGGGCCCGGTGACGGCATACACATCCATGCTGAGGGTTCCTGATCCGTAACCGTCCACGCTGATCGGCGCCGAATAGTTGTTCCATGCGCCCCCGTTAAAACGATAGTAAGCGACGGAATTGCCGCTGTTGGTGGTGAATGTGATGGAGATGGCCAGGGTATTGGTGCTGGTGCCGGGCGTCACGGTGACTCCCGGCGCGAAATTGTATTGGCGGCTTACGTATTCCGGCGCATATCCCTGACGCACACCCATGAACTGGAGCGTGGTGGTGTTGGTCACGGTAAGGGGGCTCGTGTAAGCAGTCGAGGACGTGGTGGGCGTGCTTCCATCGGTGGTGTAATAGATGGTCAGCGGCAACGGGTTGCTGGCGGCGGAGGCTGTGACCGTGAGCGGGTTGACGAAATTCTCGCTCGGCGGAGTCACGGCCAGGTCGGAAACCTGGAAGCTGTAGGAATTGGTCGCCGACGCTGACGGCAGCCACGGTGAATCAAAAACCTGGAGGGAGAAGGTGCCAGGCTGGTTGATGTTGAATGTCGTCGTGCTGCCGGTCACCGTGTTCGTGAGGCTGCTGCCGTCGGGATACGCGAGGACGAAGGACTGGTAAGCGTTGAGCGCGGATGCCACCGTGATGGCGGCTTGATTTGTGAAC
>PLGF01000006.1:2596-5386 GCA_003138485.1 Verrucomicrobiales bacterium
CGGCGTGATCACCGGCGCCGCCACTTGGAATGAATAGGAGACGCCATTTGTCGGTCCCGGGCAGCCGGTGGAATCATAGCGCGTGCTGATGGTGACGCTGCCATTGTTGGTCCCGTCAATCGTGGCCGGGCCGCTGTAAACCTGCCATGCGCCTCCATTGATTTGATAATAGAGGGTGGTGGCCTGGGCATCGGTCAAAACCATTAGAAAGGCGTTGCTGTAGGTTCCAGCGGACGGAGAAACCGTCGCCGGGCTCATAAATGTGTAAGTGTTGGTGATGATTTGCGAGGTATAGCCCGGCCGGACACCCAAGGCGGTGATGGTGGTCGTCTGGCTGACTGGAATGTTGGCAGTATACAAGGCGGAACCCGTTGTCGGCGTGCTCCCATTTGTAGTGTAGTAAACCGTCGGGAATGTATTCGTTGGGGAAGCGGTGAAGTAAGCGCTCACCGGGGAATAAATGCAATTTCCAGGAGGCAAAATGCCCAGGTCGGTCATCACGAAGTAATAATTGTTCGTGGCGCTGGGGGACTGGCTCCAACCGGTCAGCGCCGTGAACAAGATGTAGGCGACCCCGGCGTTGATGGTGAAGCTGGCGGTGCCGTTGGTCGCCGTGGCGCTTTGCACGTTATTGAACGGGTCTGTGAGTTTCAACACTCCACCGTTGGTGTCCCCGGCGGCCACGGTGATAACCAGAGGGCCGTTGTTGGTGCAGGTCGGGGTGACGAAGGAGGGTTCCGCCAGCCGGGCCACATAGGTGAAACTGGCCGGGGCACTGTCTTGATAATTGGCTTCCCGCGCGATGAAGGTGAACGTCCTGGATCCAGTCATGCTGATCGGCGTGGTGTACAAATTCGTCACGGCGTTGGTGGACGGCGGATTGCCCAAATTATCGCCCATGGCCCAGTAGATACTGGCATTGGTCGTGGCAATCTGAGGCGTGACGGTGTAAGTACCGCTCACCGGGCCGGCCGCCGGCGTGGCCGTGACGGTGGCAACCTTAAACGTGATTTGCGTCGAGTTGGTGTTGCTGTCCTGGCTCCCCTCCGTATAATAGGCTTGGATGGTCCCTGTGCCCGTGGGAATGCCGTTGACTACGAAAGGCCCGTTGTAAGACTGCCAGGTTGAGCCTGATACCAAGTATTGCAATCCCGGGGCTCCTCCGGCATTGATCGTGAAGGTGGTGGCATTGTTGAACGTCCCGGAAGGGGTAATCGAGATGGTGGGGGAGTAAACATAGGTGCCATTGGCGAACTGCGGAGCAAATCCAGTCCGCACCCCCATGAAATAGATGGTGACGTTGGTGTTGCCCAGCGAAATGGGCCCCGTGTAGGGAATATTGGGGGTCAACGCCGACGTAAAGGCGTAGTAAATGGACATGGGCCAAGTGTTGCCGGCGTAAACATAAAACGGGATGCTGGAGTAATTCGTGCTGGGGGTAACCGTCAGGTCGCTGACGACGAAATACAGGTTTGTGGAGGAGGACACCGTTTGCGTCCCTGCCAGCAAGGAAGCCTTGTAAAGCCCTCCCCCTTGGGGGGTGAAGCTCATGCTGGCCCCGGTATTGGTCACAAACACGTTGCCAGACGGATAGGTGATGCTCCACAGGCCGCCGATGCCCGAGGGGGACAAGACCGTGATGGGCAGCGGGGTGTAGAGCGTGGCGTTGGTGATTTGGAAGACCGGAGGAAGCAGTCCGGTGAAATTCAGGGTTGTCTGGGTGCTGGGAATGACATCAATCCGGTAGTTTCCAAAACCATAATCCGTGGCCGGGGTGGCCGCCATGATCGGGATGCCGACTGCCGGGGAGAGGGCGTTAACCTCGGGGGGTGTGCCGGGATAAGCGGTCGAGGTGTAGAGCGTGGTTGCCCCGTAGGCATTGGTGATGACCGACATGGTTGGATTGGATGCCTGATAAAAAGCAGCCGGTCCAATGCTGTATCCGACGTCTTGCAGGGCCATGGCGGCGGATAATTTTCCCGATGAGGAGAGCGTACTGGTGTAAAGGAGGTTGCCATTCTGGTAATAGTAGATTGAGCTCCCTTTGCGCTCCACGCGGAACACATCTCCAGGGGACGAATTGCCAAAGTTTCCGCGATTGTTTCCACTTTCATAGATGTTGATGATGCCATAGTCGTTATAAATGCCGAACGTGATATCGTTCCAGGAGTTGAATGCTGCGGACGAACTCAAGCCGGCCCCGCCTCGGGCATCGATGGTGGCTGACGAATCTATCCAATCAATGGAACAATCCCCGGTGGTATTCTGCAGGGAGAAGACTCCCTGCCACGTGCCCTGGCTGGCGCTCTTGGAAAGAACTTGGCCGTCCGTTCCGCCCGCCAAGTTCAACGAACTGCTGTAGGCGTTCGTCCAGGTCGGGAAGCTTCCCTTAAGCACGACGGGCGCCGCGGCTTGGACGGTGTAACTCCAGGTGTTGGTTTCCCCAAGTGTGGTGTAGGCCGAGAGGGTTACATTCCCGTTGACATCGCCGGAGGTGAATTGTACCGGGGTGCTCAAAAAACAAGGACCCAGGGAGGCGTTCTGTTCATATATGGAGGCGGCAAAATACATCGGCGAGGCGGTGCATGGCACCGTGCTGGTGTAAAACAAGACGCCATTCTGATAATAGGAAACGGTTTGCCCGGACCGTTGCACGCGCAGCCGATCGCCCACATGGTAGCTCTGGAAAGTGCCGCGGCTGGTCCCGGCCTCGTAAATTTGCATGCTCCCACTGGATCCCGCGTAAATGGCATAGTCTATGTTTTGATAGGCCGCCGACGTGTAGACTGA
>PLGF01000111.1 GCA_003138485.1 Verrucomicrobiales bacterium
CACGAGGACTGACCCTTTCACGAACGGACACCAAGTTCCGAGGACTGACCCTTTCACTGACCCTTTCACGGTCGGCGTCTCGCTGACTGGCCCCCGGCGGCAAAACGACTCACTTTTTAGTGAAGCTTCTGCGCGCGTCCAATGCCTTCGGCGAGACGCCGAAGGCGGCGGGCGAGGACGCCTGCGCTCCCCAATCCTACTGCATGGTTGCGGATTAGGGATTACATTTTCAAGGCGCGCTGGCGGTATGCCTCGTCGGGACGGCCGGCAATGCGCTCAATGTTCTCATTGGAGAAGAATACGGGGCCGCCAAGAGCGGCGGCGCCCATGAAGATTTTGGCGGCTTTTTCAGCCATGAGCATGGCGGAAAGAACGGATTGCCAGGTGGCACCAAGGGTGATGAGGCCGTGGTTTTGCATGAGAATGACCCGCGGCGGGCGCTTTTGGCCGCGAATGAACGCCTGGGTCTCATGGCGGATGGCCTGCGCCAGTTTGAGGCCGGGATCGGTGTAGGGGATGAAGACTGAGGCAGGGCCACAACACACGACTTCGTCGGGAAACATGCGATGATCGCTGAATTCTTCCGCACGGGACGAGCATAGGATTTGATTGACAGTGGTTGCGTGGGTGTGGCCGGCGAAATTGATGCCGGGGAGGGAAAGCAGCCACGCATGGAAGACGGCTTCGACGGAAGGCTTTTTCGCCGCGGGATCAACACGGGCCGCCAGAAGGGTGTCGTCAACCTGCTGGTCGGACAAGCTGCCTGTTTCCAGGATTGGCAGCAGTGTGGAGAAACGGCACTGGACAACGCCGTCTTCCTGGAGAGCGCCAAGGCAGGCACCGCTGGCTTTGACGAGAAAGGTGTCATCGCTCAGGCGCGCAGAGGTGTTGCCTTCGCTGAGAATGGCCAGGCCGCGGTCTTCGCGGCCCAGGTGGTGGGAAAGGGTGAGGAGGTCTTGGAGGATGGGATTTTGCATATTGGTTAGCGCTGTGACACGGGAGTTATGATAGAGGTTTGCACAGGAAGCGTTTAGAGCGATCCCAAAAGGTCGAAAGGACAGGGCGCAACCCTGAAAGCAACGGGGCAAAAGTTGACAAATACTCTAACGACCAACAACATGGCGCCCAAAATGAACACCGAGGCATTCAAAGACAAACAAAAAAGCATCCAGCAAGCCTACCAACTCGCCAAAGAGCGTTATCTCGAATGTGGCGTGGATACCGAAAAAGCTCTCGAAGAACTCGCCCGGGCGCCGATTTCACTTCACTGCTGGCAGGGCGATGACGTGAGAGGATTTGAGCATTTCGGCGGCACGCTGGGCGGCGGGCTCGTCGCGACCGGCAATTATCCCGGCAAGGCTCGCACACCGGATGAACTGCGCGCTGATTTGGGAAAAGCGTATTCACTTATTCCGGGCCGGCACCGTCTGAACCTGCACGCCCTCTACGGCGAGTTCGGCGGCAAGAAAGTGGACCGCGATGAGATCGCGCCAGAACACTTCCAGAGCTGGATTTCGTGGGCAAAGAGAAACGGTCTGGGCCTGGATTTTAACCCGACCTGCTTCTCTCATCCGAAAGCCGCCGACGGCTTCACCCTGTCGCATCGAGACAAGGGCATCCGCCAATTTTGGATTGAGCATTGCATGCGCAGCCGTGAAATCGGCGCCGCGATGGGAAAGGCTCTCGGCAAAGCCTGCGTGACCAATGTCTGGGTGCCCGACGGCATGAAGGACACCCCCGCCGACCGCAGCGGGCCGCGCGCCCGCCTGGCCGAATCGCTCGACGCGGTTTTCAAAACGCCCATTTCGCCAAAACTGAACCTGGATTCAGTCGAACCGAAATTGTTTGGCATCGGCAGCGAAAGCTACGTGGCCGGTTCGCATGAGTTTTATCTTGGCTACGCGGTGAGCCGCAATAAGCTGCTTTGCCTCGACGCCGGTCATTATCATCCGACCGAAAGCATTGCGGACAAGATATCCAGCGTGCTCCAGTTTATGCGGGAGATATTGCTGCACGTCAGCCGGGGCGTGCGCTGGGACAGTGATCATGTGGTGATCTTGAACGACGACCTCCTGGCCATCGCGCGAGAAATCGTGGCGAACGGGTTTGCCGACCGGGTTCACATCGGCCTGGATTATTTTGACGCGAGCATCAACCGCATCGCCGCGTGGACGATCGGCGCGCGCAACATGCTCCGGGCTTTGCTCATCGCGATGCTCGAACCGCCGGCCATCAAGGCTGCGGAGGCAGGCGGCGATTTCACCTCGCGCCTCGCGTTGCAGGAAGAAGCCAGAACGTTGCCCTTTGGGGCTGTCTGGGATTATTACTGCGAAAGCAAAGGCGTTCCCGTCGGCGAGAATTGGCTGGCGGAGGTGAAGCGCTACGAAAAGGACGTTTTAAGCAAGCGCGGCTGAAGCCGTGTTTCAATCAACCGAAGCAATTAACCAAGCCTGTCCCCCACTAAAGCCAAGATGAAGCCAAACCGCAGCCCGTTTTTGTTTCCGTTTCTCATGGTCGCCTCCCTGTTTTTCATTTGGGGGTTTTGTCATTCCATGCTGGACGTGCTGAACAGGCACTTTCAAAACACGCTGCATGTGAGCAAGACGGAGTCGGGCCTCATCCAGACCTCCGTCTTCCTGGCGTATTTGCTGATGGCGTTTCCGGCGGCGTTGATGATTCGTCGAATCGGCTTCCAAAGGGGCATTCTGGTGGGGTTGGCGGTGCTGGCCGCCGGGGCATTTCTGTTTATCCCCGCCGGGCTGGTAATCAAGACGTTCTGGGGGTTTCTGCTTGCGCTGTTTGTTCTTTCCACCGGTCTGGCATGCATTGAAACGGCCGCAAATCCCTACGTCACGGTGCTCGGCCCAAAGGACGGCGCGGCAGGACGGCTGTCGGTTGCACAGGCATTCAACTCCTGCGCCTACATTGTCGCGCCCACGGTAGGCGGCCTCCTGCTGTTCGGCCACAAAGTGGACCCCGATGCGCCCGTGGATTTCCACACTCTCATCCTACCCTACGCTGTCCTGGGTTGCGTGGTGCTTCTCATCTTCTGCGCCTTTGCTTTCATCAAATTGCCGGGCGTCGAGGAGGGCCGCGCCAAAACCGAAGAAGCTGATGATTCCATCACCTACAAAGCCCGCTTGTCCAGACAGCCGCATTTTGTCTGGGGTGTCATCACCCAGTTCCTGTATATCGTCGCACAAATTGGGATCAACGCGTTTGCTATAAACTATATTCTGGATAATGCCATTGTCAAAGACGCCTCCGGCGTAACCTCGAAGGCTCCGCTCTTTGGCTGGTACGAATCCTTTACGCGCGCCACCACTCCCGACCAGACGGCCGCCTATGTCGTCACCTTCGCGATGGTTCTCTATGCGATCGGACGTTTCAGCGGGGCGTCCATTGCGCGGGTCATCAAACCCAACCTCATGCTCGCGCTCTACGGCATCGCCAACTGCATCGTGATCCTGCTGGCGATCGCCGACATCAAAATGGTATCGTGGATGATCCTCCCCCTCTGCTGGTTCTTCATGTCCATTATGTTCCCGTTCACCTTCGCGATGAGCCTGCGCAACCTCGGTCCGCAGACCAAGATCGCCGCCTCGTTTCATGTGATGGCTGTAGGCGCCGCAGGCTCGATCTCAGCAGTGATGATGGGCTGGCTTTGGGATTCCTTCCACAGCGTCGGGATTTCTTTTACACTCCCGCTCATAGGTTTCATCGCGACGACGATTTACGGTCTGGCCTATCCACGCCTGCTGAACCAGTCTGCAAAGGCAGTGTGAGACTCAAATAGCCATGGCAAATAAGATCTATCTCGCCGCCGACCTCGGCGCCGAAAGCGGGCGGGTGATGGCAGGGGTTTGGAACGGAAAGAAGATCCGCCTGGAAGAGGTTCACCGCTTTCCCAACAGTCCGGTGGTGTTGGCCGACACACTGCGCTGGGATGTGATGCGTCTGTGGGCTGAGATTCAGAAAGCCTCGCCCTCAAGTATCGTGAAGTGCTCGGCTGGCTTGAGGAGCTTGTGGGCGCAAACATCGGGGTCATCCACATTGTCGGCGGCGGCTCGCAAAGCGGAATTCTCAACCAGTTCGCCGCGGACGCCTGCCAGCGCCCGGTGGTGGCCGGTCCCGTTGAAGCCGCGTCGCTGGGCAATTTGCTGGTGCAGGTGCGTGCTAGTGGTGAAATTGGTTCATTGTCGGAAATTCGCGAGGTCGCCCGCATATCCAGTCAGGTTACCCGCTATGAACCCGCAAAGGTCCCGGTGTAGGTCACTCTGCCCCCTTTCCCTGGCATACCCATAAAGCGGCCATGGCCGCCATTTTTGTTTTGTTGCACTCCTGGAAACTGGCTTAACCAATTGGAAATCAAATGGTTCAAAAACACCTTGCAAGCATGGAGATAACATCCATAATTGCACGGATGTTACCAAGACGCCTCAGCGCACGCCTCAATCACTTGCTCGGGCATTCCCCGGCGGTGGTCCTGCTCGGACCGCGACAGGTCGGCAAAACGACGCTTGCATTGCAGATTGCCGAAACACGGCCTTCGGTCTATTTGGACCTTGAGGACGAGGCTGACCGGGGCAAATTGTCCGATCCCGTCCGCTACTTTGCCGATCATGAACGCGAATTGGTTATCCTCGACGAGGTTCATCGGTTGCCTGAATTGTTCCAACAGTTGCGCGGGGTCATTGACCGGGGCCGACGCCAGGGAAACGCGAATGGGCAATTTCTGCTCCTGGGGTCGGCGGCTATGGACTTGCTCAGGCAGTCGGGCGAGAGTCTGGCCGGTCGCATTTCCTATCTGGAACTTGGCCCGTTCGACGCATTGGAGGCGCCACCTGCCGCACTCGACACCCTTTGGGTTCGCGGCGGCTTTCCGCGCAGCTTCCTCGCCGACAGCGATGATCTCAGTATGGAATGGCGGCGGGATTTTATCCGCACTTATCTGGAGCGGGACATTCCGCAATTCGGGTCAAGGATTCCTGCTGAAACCCTGCGGCGTTTTTGGACGATGCTGGCGCATAACCAGTCGCAGATGCTAAACGCCGCCACTCTGGCGCGTGGATTGGGTGTGGATGGCAAGACTGTCGCCGGTTATCTTGATCTGCTGGTGGATCTTTTGCTCGTGCGCCGCCTGCCCGCATGGCATCGCAACATGGGAAAACGGCTGATAAAATCCCCAAAGGTCTATGTGCGCGACAGCGGCATCGCTCATGCGCTACTGGGCATCCGGGACAAAGAAACGCTGCTTGGCCACCCCGTCGCCGGACCGACATGGGAAAGCTTCGTGACGGAAACGCTGATTTGCGCCGCCCCTGACGGAACAGAGGCGAATTTTTATCGCACTGCCACCGGAATCGAAGTTGATCTTGTCCTCACGTTGCCTGGCGGCAAACTCTGGGCCATTGAAATCAAGCGCGGTTCCGTCCCAAAGCTGGAAAGCGGGTTTCACATTGCCTGCGCCGATCTCAAGCCGGATAAACGCTTTGTCGTCTATTCGGGCAATGAGAAGTTTCCGCTTAATGCTGACACTCATGCGATTGGGCTGGTCGAGTTAGGGCAAACATTGCAGGCCGTAAAATAGGCGACGGTGCGGGCGGGGCGGCATGTTCTATTCCGTCTTTTCGCGTAAACGGGTCGATTCTTGATATTTGCATCTCATCCGAACGTAAACGTACCGAGGAGTCCGCAGGATAGAAAACGAATTAGCCGTAACGATGCAGTTGAAATAAGGAGCGCGACCAGCCCGCAAAGCNNCCAGTAATTTGTTCTAGCCTCTCAGTCGCCCCCGGTCGGCGTCTCACCGACTGGCCCCCCGGCGGCAAAACGACTCACTTTTCAGTGAACCTTCTGCGCGCGTCCAATGCCTTCGGCGAGACGCCGAAGGCGGCGGGCGAGGAGGTTAGAACAAATTATTGGCTGCCCGCTCTGCGGGCTGCCCGCGCTCCCCAATCCTACTGCATGGTTGCGGATTAGCCGCGACAATGCTCAAGAAGCGCACAAGTTGATTACTTTCTTTCGCGGAGGATGCGGTCGGGGTTGCGGGCGCGGCTGATGGCGGAGTCGTAGGAGATGAGGCACTTGCAGTAGAGGTCGTAGAGGCAGTTGTCCATCAGGACCATGCCTTCCTTGCGGCCCATTTGAATTGCGTTTTCCAGTTGATGGGCCTGGTTCTCGCGGATCATGTTGCGGATGGCGCTGTTGACGATGAGCAATTCGTAGGCGAGAACGCGGCGCGTGCGGTCAGTGGCGGGAAGGAGGTCCTGCGCGATGATGCCTTGGAGGGCGTTGGCCAGTTGCAGGACGATCTGGCGCTGGGCGTTGCCCTCAAAGACGCCAATGATCCGCTCCATGGCGTGGGCGACGCTGGGAGAGTGCATGGTGGCCAGCACCAGGTGGCCCGTCTCGGCGGCGGTCAGCGCGGTGGCGATGGCTTCGTGGTCGCGCATTTCACCAACGACGATGACGTCGGGGTCCTGGCGGAGAACGTGGATGAGGGCGCGGTTGAAGGAGCGGACGTCGGTGAGGACTTCCTGCTGGACGACGATGGCGCGTTTGTTGTCATGGACGAATTCGATGGGGTCTTCGATGGTGACGATTTTGCAGCGGCGCTCACCGTTGATGAGATCGACCAGATAATTGAGGGTGGTGGTTTTGCCCGCGCCGGTGGCGCCGGTGATCAGGACGAGGCCGTTGGGGCGGCGGGCCAGATCGTCCAGTTTTTCGGGCAGGCCCAGTTCTTCGCGGGAGGCGATGTGGTGGCCGCAGAAGCGCATGCTTAACTCAGGGTGGCCGTTGCGTCTGTAGAAAGTGGCGCGGACGCGGCCGACGGCGCCCAGGTGTTTTGAGACGCAAAGTTCCCAGTCCTGTTCGAGCTTCTTCTTCTGCTGGTCGTTCAAGAGGCTCTCGGTTAGTTCCGTCACTTGCTCTTCGGTCAAGGCCTCGCCGTCGGCCAGGATGATTTCGCCGTTGACGCGATAGGCTGGGGGGACTCCAGCGACGAGGTGCAAGTCGGAGGCCTCGCATTCGGAGGCGGCTGATAGGAGACGGTCGATGTTGGCGGTGCTCATGCCAAAACGGTTATTTACCCAGACGCCGCCACCAGCCGCCGAGGCGGTCGGCCAATCCGCGGGATTGCAGGCGCGTCAGGGCGTTGAGGGCCTGGTTGGAATTGGGGTTGAGTTCGCGGGCCTGGGTGAAGGAGGCCTCGGCGGGGCCGAGGAAGCCGAGCGATTCCTGGCAGCGGCCCAAATCGAGCCAGAGGAGGAAATGGCCGGTGTTCCATTCGATTGCTTTTTGCAATAGCTTGAGGGCCTGGACAAACTGTTTGTAGTAGGAGCGGATGCGGGCGGCCAGCCAGGCGACGAACCAGTTGCGCGGAGCCAGCAGGAGCGCCTTCTCAAAGCAATAATCGGCGCGCCCCTCCTTGCAGGCCAGGAGCACGTCGCCCCGCGCCAGCCAGATGTACGGAGTGTCGCCGCGCTCTTCGATGGAGGCGTCGGAAAACGCGAGGGCGGCTTGGAGGTCGCCGGAGCGGCCCAGGGTGACGGCCTTGGCGGCCAGAAGTTCCGGTTCTTGCGGGAAGCGTTCCAGGGCTTTGTCCGCCCAGATTTTGGCTTCGTGATATTCGCCAAGCTCGATGAGCATGCGGACCTGGGCGGTCCAGGCGGATGCGTTTTGGGGATTGAATTCCAGGACGCGCGCGTAACGGCGGAGGGCTTTTTCGAAGTCGGCGTTTTCGAACGCGGCCTGAGCCTCGCGCAGATAAAAGGCCTCGTCCTTGGCCACGCCCTGCTCAGAGGCCAGGGATTGGTCCTCGGATTCTCCGCCGAATTCAAGTTTGACAAACCTGCTCATTAGAATGACTGGCGCCTCCAGAACCAGCGCTCATAAGCTGTGCCGATAATCTGCTTCTTGGAGACCATGGCCAACTGCATCTCCACGCTCGATGGATCAACCCCGTGTCCGTGTGCGAATATACCCACATCGGGCCACGCGAACCAGCAATTTCGATCAACGGTGAAGCTGCCTGATTGGGGCATGTTGGACAGGCGCGGTTGCGGCGCGCCGTTGACGGAGAAGGCCTCGGTCGAGAATTCCACTTCATCCCCCGGAGCCGCCAGAATGGGAGCGAAGTTGACGCCCGCATGGATTAACGCGTGGTATCCATTAATCTCCTCGCTCCGATAGGCGATCCGCTCTCCCTGACGGAGCACGTCGGCAGAGGAGAGGGGACGGATGAGAACGACTTGAGTCCTGACCCGCAAAACCACCACCCAGTGTTTCTCCAAATAGCTGCGTATTGGGAGATACACGCACCCAACCGTGAGCGCGCACAGCATCAGGGCGGCGACGAGACGAGTCAATAATCGCGTGGCGGCCAGGGCCGGCTGGTAATAAGCGACCACGCCGGTGGCATGGATGGCAATCAGGAGGGTGAGCGCGGTTGTTCCCAGCGAGTCACCTAGAAAAACGAGGGAGACAGAAGCCAGGATGGCGCAGATGCCCATCGCGGCCAGGCCCGAGACGCGCGGGCCGCGCAGATAGAGCGCCAATCCGGGCACAAACACGCTCCCAATGGTTCCCCTGATCGTGACTCCCTCCACCAGGAGCAATCCCGAACGCTCCCACCACCGGTTCAGGGCGGCGCCCCGTGCCAGCAACGGGCTGAACACGCCCGCCCGCCGGGGATAATAAGGGGAATCAAAATGCCTCATCGTCCGTGGTGTTGGTCCTGGCGATATTGGACCTGCTCTTCGGGTTCATAAAACTCGCTGGTCTGGCGCTCGGACTGCATTTCGCCGACGATCTTTTCAAAAATCCTGGCCGCTTCGAGGCAGGCACGGCCCTTGTAACCGGTGACGTGCAGTTCGACGCTGCCGTCTTTGGCGATGGTGATGTCAAATTCGCGTTGTGGCATGGTCAATTCTCCCAATGGCGGACTTTGAGGCGGATGGATCGGTCTTCGCTGGCTTCCTCTTCCACCACGATGAAGCCCCGCGAGCGCATTTCGTCCGTCAGTTTCTGATAGACGTATTGTTGGACAACGGCCTGGCTCAACTCCTTGCCCAAGGCCTCGAGTTCCTCGCGCGATTGGCCGTTGCCGGTGACGCAAAGCGAAGCCTTGCCGCGGGCGTCACGCGAGAAAGTCACCGTCACGCCGCCCCGGGCGACGACGATCCGCTGGTCGCGGCCCAACTGGCTGGTGACGACCTCGCTGCGGGCGATTTCGAGTTGGACGCTGGTGGAGGAAACGACTTCGCGTGTTTCCTCCAAGGCTGTGGCGACGACTTGGTAGCCAAGTGAACTGGCGGCGGCAGCCACCGCCGTGCTGAAGGCGGGCCACGCCGCGACAACCAGGGGAGTCAGAACGCAAACACAACTCATAATCACCTCATGTTTTTCTTTCCTGACAACTTAGACCGCGCCCGGCGCATTTCCTCACGGGCTAATTAAAGCTCCATGTGCCGTCCGGCGGCGGTTTTCAGGGCGTCGGGCGGGGTGCTGGCGTTGCGGGCGCGGCCTTCGGCCCAGGCTCGGAGGCGGCTGATTTGTTCGTCCATTGTTTTGGCCAGCGGGACGGTTTGGGCGAGCGCGTGGAGGATGTGCTCGGTCGTCACTTCCTGGTGTCCGTAAAAGGCGTCGTAGAGGGCGCTGTTGATGGCCTCCTCGATTTCCGCGCCGCTGAAGTCCGGGCTGGCGACGGCGCAGGCGGCCAGGTCGAAGAGGGCGGCGTCACGGCCGCGCTTGGCCAAATGGATGCGGAAGATTTCGCCGCGTTCCTCCTTGGCAGGCAAATCGACGAAAAAGATCTCGTCGAGCCTGCCTTTGCGGAGCAGTTCCGGGGGCAACTGGGAAATGTCGTTGGCGGTGGCGACGACAAAGACTGGGGCGGCCTTTTCCGAAAGCCAGGTGAGGAAGGTTCCAAAAACGCGGGCGGTCGTGCCGCCGTCAGTCGCCCCCGAACCTTGGGAGCCGGCGAACGCCTTGTCGATCTCGTCCACCCACAAAATGGCGGGGGCGATGGATTCGGCAACGGCGATGGCGCGGCGGACGTTTTCCTCGGAGGAGCCGACGAGGCTGCCGAACATGCGGCCCATGTCAAAGCGCAGGAGGGGAAGCTGCCATTGGGTGGAGACGGCTTTGGCGCAAAGGCTCTTGCCGCACCCCTGGACGCCGAGCATGAGAATGCCTTTGGGCGCGGGCAGGCCGAAGGCGCGCGCCTCGTCGGTGAAGGCGGCGGCGCGTTTATTGAGCCAATCCTTGAGCAGCGACAGACCGCCCACGTTGGAGAAGCTCTCCGTGGTGGCGTAATACTCCAGCAGGCCGCTTTTGCGGATGATCTGCTGTTTCTCGGAAAAAACTTCATTGACATCGTCGCCGCTCAGGCGCTCGTCCTTGACGACGATTTTGGCGAAGACGTTTTCGGCCTCGCTGATCGTCAGTCCCAGCGCGGCCTGCAAGAGCCGCTGGCGGCCGGCGTCGTCCAGTTCGATGCGGATTTGTTTGAAGTCCTTCAGATCGGTGATGATGCGGTCGAGCAGCGCGCTCAGGTCCTCCCGCGAGGGAAGGGGGTAATTGATGACGGTGACCTCCTTTTCCAACTCGGTGGGGATTTCCAATATGGGCGAAATGAGGATGATGGTTTTGAGGCTCTCCTTGAGGTGGATGGCGATTTCCTTGAGCTTGCGCACGACGGCGAAATTGTTCCGCGTCAGGAACGGGTGAAAGTCCTTGAATATGAAAATCGCGGGTTCGACCTGCTCAATGACCTGGTCCAAGGCGGTGAGCGGGTCCTTGGTGGCAGCGTTGCGATGCTTCTGGGATTGGATGGAGGTACCGGCCGGGACGATGCCGGTGCTGTAGCTCCACTCATAGACCTTCTTCTTACGGCGCGCCGCCACTTCAATGACGGTGTTTTGGGCGCGCGTCTCCTCGCTCGAAACGATATAAAGGATCGGGTAACGCGCGCGGATGAGCAATTCGAGTTCGGTTTGGAAGTCCATTGGTTTAATCCGGGGCCTGGCCGGCCGCGACGCGGCGGCGAATGGCCTCTTCATTGGGGTTGAGTTGCAGGAGAATTTCGGCCATGACCGGCGTCAGGTTTTGCACCAGGATGACGCCGTCGGGCAAGAGGAGAAACTCGGTGGTCATCCGCTCGCCGGCGTTTGGAGTGGGGCTGTCGGGGGTCATGGGATGAGGTTCAAGCCCAGGTCCTGCGCCCACGCCCAGGCGGCGGCGCTTTCCGCGGCGGAAACGGGGCGGCGCAATTGGGGGTGGCGGCGGGATTGCCAGGCGGGCCAGAAGCCGCCGCGCAGATTCGTCTTGACTCCAGGCAGGGCCGAGGCCAGCCATTGGGCGGCCGGTTTCCAGCAGCATTCCAGGTGCCCGGGCATGAGAAGATGGCGCACGATCAGTTCGGCGCGCCCGGCAGCCCAGAGGAGGTTCCCGCGCACGACGGCGCTGTAATGTGCGATTTGCGCCAGGGACCGCGCGCAGGTGTCATTTCCGAACTTCAAATCCGCCACCCACACGTCAAACATTCCGTCCAGCAACGGGCGCGCCTCCACGCTGCCGTGGGCGTTGGTCTTCCAGACAAGGCGGGCGTCGGCAGGCAGGAGCGAAACAAATTCGAGCGCGGCCGGCAAATGCACCGTAGGCTCGCCGCCCAGCAGCATGATGGTGCGCGCGCCGCGGTCCAGGGCCGCCACCGCGCGCCGGGCGGCCGCGCCGGCGTCAAAGGGCGCGCTGGCCCCGGCATTCCAGCTATCCGCGCCGGAAATGCAAAACGCGCACCGCAAATCGCAGCCGTTCAAGGCGACGGCGAAAGTGGGGATCAGTTCCAATTCGTCGGTGACTTCGGTTTGCGCGGCGAAGAAGCGGGCCTGGGGGCCGGCGTGACACAACCCGGCGGGGCCGGTCTGGCGGTCGGCGCCACATTCATGCGCACAAAAGCGGCACGCGGACAGCATCGCGCGCGCCTGCGCGGCATTGGCCCGCGCGCGTTCCGGACGGCCAAGGCGCAGGGCGGGAGGGGGTTTGGCGTTCATAATTCCAACTTGTTAATGCGCTGGGAAACAGCAGGCCGCGCCGAGCCGGGGCGCGCCCATCCGGAGCGCAGCCAAAGATAGGCCAGCCCGAACCCGCCGCCCGACACCATGATGATCGCGGCGACCCAGCCGGACATATAGGCCGTTGCGAAGAAGCTTGCCGCCGCCAGCAAAATCACCAACTGGCGCATCCTCACTTCAATAGAGGGCGGCAGCATCATCATCTGATGCGGGAATAATCGTGCGCATGCCACCGTGAAACCGAAGACCACCGGGCCGGGACCTAAAAGCGCGCGGGTGGCGCCGGGCTGCAAGGCGATTTTCACCAGCCCGGCCCCAATGGCGCAAACCAACGCGAAAAGCAAAAAATCGCCGCGCGTCCAGACTCTTTCGAGCAAGCCGCCAAACATAACCAGCAGAATTGCGCTTAGCACCAGATCCAACAGGCTTTGCGGCAGCAGCGCGTAACTGGCCAGACGCCAAACCTGGCCGTGGACCACCGGGGTTCCGGTCAGCAGCAGCCAAGTGGAAATGTCCGCCAGCCTCAAAAGGCGCATGACAAGCGCCAGCAGCCAGAGCAGGGTCCATGTTCCCAGCAGCCAGCGGACTCCCGGTGTGAGCGTTCGCACGAAACGTTGGCCTGGCACTTGCATGGAATCACCCCAGAAGTCTGCGCCACCAAGGGCGTTTGGGCGGGGCTTGGCGGGCCGATTCCTCCAGGCGTCGGGCGATCTCCGGCGGCACCACGGTTTGAGCGGCATCGTGGCGGAGTAATTCCTCGACGCTGCCAAACTCTTTGGCCGTTGTTTTGGCGGTCCGCGCCTGGACCGTCTGCTCTTGCTGCTCGCCGGAAGATAATTTGTGCTGTTGCTTCATTTTGGTTTTACTCCGATTTGGCCCACAACGCCGCGAAGGCCTTGCGCGCCCGGTGCAATTTGCCGCGGACAGCGTCGGGAGTTTGTTCGGTCAGCGCGCCGACTTGTTCGTAGCTCAATTCCTCGTCGCTGATCAGCAGTAGGAGAAGCCGGTATTCGGCCGGCAGCCCGTCCAATGTCCGCTGGATGCGGTCGCCCAGTTCCTTGGTTTCGAGGATGCGCAGCGGAGATTCGCCCGCAGCCGCAGTCTCCCAGACGGCGCTGTCGCTTTCGGGAAAGACATGGCGGTCATGCCATGTTTTCAGCAGATTGCGACAGTGGTTGATGGCGATGCGATAGAGCCAGGTGCGCGCGGAAGCCTCGCCGCGGAACTGATCCAGCTTGCGCAGGGCCTTGAGGAAAACATCGTGGGTGGCGTCCTCCGCCTTTTGCGGATCGCCCAGAAAGCGCAACGCGAGATAAAAAATGGCGCGGCTGTGCTGATCGTAGAGTTCGCTGAAATCCGGTGATAAAATCCGGGGTTCCGCGGCCTCCACGCATCGGGTCCCGACACAGGGCGCTTTCATCAGTGTTTCCACCTCTGATTAGACAGCAGGCTCCGCGAAATGTCACGCCGCTTTGCTCCCACCGTGCTTACAACTTCATCCGCGCCGCCACTTGCGCCACATCCTTGTCGCCGCGCCCGGACAAATTGACGATGATGACCTGGTCGCGCGGCATTTTTGGAGCGCGCTCCATCACGGCGGCGATGGCGTGGGCGGATTCGAGCGCGGGAATGATCCCCTCCAGCCGGGCCAGGGCGCCGAAGGCGGCCAGCGCCTGTTCGTCGGTGGCGTAGCTGTATTCGACGCGATGCTGGTCGCGCAACCAGGCGTGTTCCGGCCCGACGGCCGCGTAATCAAGCCCGGCGGAAACGCTGTGGGTGAGTTGGATTTGGCCCTGTTCATCCTGCAAAATATAGGAGCGCGCGCCTTGCAGCACACCGAGGGAACCGCCTTGAAAGCGGGCGGCGTGCCTCTCCGGAATAATGCCCTCCCCGCCCGCTTCAATGCCCAGCATCCGCACCGAGGCGTCCTGGAGGAACGGATAAAACAGACCGATGGCGTTGGAACCGCCGCCGACGCAGGCGACCAGCAGGTCTGGCAGGCGCTCCTCCTGTTCGAGTATTTGCCGCCGCGCCTCGTCTCCGATGATGCGCTGAAAATTGCGCACCATCATCGGGTAAGGATGCGCGCCATAGGCGGTGCCCAGAATATAATGCGTATGGCGGACGTTGGTGACCCAATCGCGCATGGCCTCGTTGACCGCTTCCTTGAGCGTCTTCTGGCCGGCGGTGACGGAGACGACCTCCGCGCCGAGCATTTTCATCCGATAAACGTTGAGTTCCTGGCGCCGGCAATCGACTTCACCCATGTAAACGACGCATTTCAAACCGAACATGGCGGCGACGGTGGCGGCGGCGACGCCGTGCTGGCCGGCGCCGGTTTCGGCGATGACACGGGTCTTGCCCATGCGGCGGGCCAGGAGAATCTGGCCCATGGCGTTGTTGATTTTGTGGGCGCCGGTGTGGAGGAGGTCTTCGCGTTTGAGGTAGATTTTGGGGCCGCCCAATTCGCGGGTAAGGCGTTCGGCCAGGTAGAGGGGGGTGGGCCGCCCGCAGAACTGGCGGAGATAATAGGTCAATTCCCGTTGGAATTCGGGGTCCTGCTCGGCGCGGGCATACTCCTCCTCCAACTGCTGGAGGGGGTGCATGAGGGTTTCCGGCACGTAACGTCCGCCATAAACCCCGAAACGTCCGTGCGCATCCGGCAAGGTGGCATCAACGACCGCATTCATAAAACCATTCTCGCGCAAAGCCCCGCCCGTGGCAAGGACGGCGAAGGGGGTGCGGCGAAGCGGGGGGCGCAAATCTTTTCTTCCGAAACTGTTTGCAATTGCCCGCCGGCGGGCGCACCGTTGCCGCACTCTGGTTGGCGGGGCGTAGCGTAGCTTGGTAGCGCGCTTGGTTCGGGACCAAGAGGTCGTGGGTTCAAATCCCACCGCCCCGACCATTTTCCCTCGGGAAAATGAAAAAAGAGCATCGCCGAAGACCTGCACATCAAACCCCGCGTGGAATTCGCCTGACCATTTGCCATTACCGGGTGCGATTGCCGCCTCGAAGACCACGCCACCCTTGGCGGGAAAGAGGATAAAAACAAGAAGGCCAAATCCAAGCCCGACGAACCTTCGCCCGCGGAACCGGCGAGTTGAATGGCTCGCTTTCCGGTTCTGCTCGTTTTACTCTGCTGCTCACACATTACGTCTCGTGAAAGTGGCTTGCGCCTCAGAGCCGAGGCATCCAGTGGTAGTTTTCAAAAGAGGAATCTTGGTAAGCATTTGATTTACCAAACGATCAATCCCGCCAAACTGCTCTTGTACTAAAATATAAAACTGTTACGAAAATTCAGCCCCAAAGTGGCCGGTTTTGAAGTGACCGGTGACAACTATGTATTCAGCGCCGACGAATACTTGACCGCCGCGCAAGGAGGCAACTCCCACCGCCAAAACCACTTCAGGATCAAGTCAATCCTGCTTGGTTGCCGGCAGGCGAATGATCGTTTTCAGCCGTTCGGGAGGAACGCGGCGCGGGTCGGAAAGATAAATCTCGTGGTGCGGGCCGCTGAACTGCAATCCGTTGGCTTCAGCGAAGCTTCGCATGAGCGCGACCGTTTCGTGTTCGCGTTCATAGGGTCCAACGTGCAACATCTGAATGCACACGCCCTCGTCAATCGTTTCGAGCGCCACCTCCTCCATCTCTGGCGATTTGCCTCGTTTGAGCAGCGTTTCCACGGCGGCCGCCAGGTCCTTCCGCGCGATAAATTCCGGCGTGCGGATCAGCAGTTTCCACTTCCATTGGTCTTTCGGGACCGCGGCGGGGTCGCCGCCAAAGAACCATTGGCCTTCAAGTTTGCACACGGTGTAATCCTGCTTTCCGGCGAACTTGCGTGTCATCTTGATGGTGAACGCCGCGCCGTAGAGCGCTCCGATGCAGGCGCTAAAGCGCGTCCCGCCGGGCGCGCCATCGCCGCCAATGGCCAGATACTGGGCGGGTTTCGTTCGGACGAGCGCGGGCTTCTTCGGCGTGACGTATTCGGCTTTGTGAAGTTTGTAGAGATCGAGTTTTGCGGTCATGGTTCTTCTCCAGGTTTGGGTCTGTTCTGTTGCGGCTTCATTTTGCCTCAAGCGGCGCGTGGATGTCTGTGAGCAAATCCTCCGGCGCGGTGTTCTCAGGCGTGTTGAGGTAAATTTCAAAGCACGGTGTCGCGCGCAGGCGCCGTCCGCTGCGCGGCAGCCATTGGCCCAGGAGTTTCGCATAGCTCTCACTCAGTTTCTCATAGGGGCCGAAATGGGTCAACATGGCGTAATCCCCGCCGGGAATCACTTGCACGCCGATTTCTCCAGCGGCCCGGAACATCCCGTCCACGGTGACGCAGGCGTCGTAACGGGTCTTGTCCGGCGGCGTCACCGCCGGGTCGTCGTGAGAGATGCCGATGAATTGCGAGCCGGAGCCGAGCAGCCCTTCCTTGCCAAGATACATTGTAAAACACTCCCAAGTCTTCCCGACTTCGTTGTAAGGTCCGACATGGCGCATGAAGGCGACGCGCATCGGTTTCAGATGTTTGATGGTTACGTTCATGGACTTGTCCTCAGGTTGCGCGGCGCGAAAACTTCCGGGCCGCTTTCGGTGCTGGTAATGGATGCCGGAGGGGATTTGAATCCGCGCGCTCGTGCGGTTGCGCTTGCGAAACTGCGCGGGCGACAATCCAAACGCCTTGCGAAAGGCGCGGCTGAAGGCTTCGTGAGTTTCATAAGCCGCCTCGAAGGCGATCTCCACGACCGGCATCTCGGTGAACTTGAGCCGGGTGGCAGCGCGTTCCAATCGCAGCCGCCGCACATGGCTGGCCAGCGATTCGCCCAGCATACCCGTGAATACATGATGGAAATGATACGGCGCAAGGCAGGCCAGCCTGGCGAGTTCCTCAAGGGCCAGCGGCTCGTCGAGGTGCTCCTGGATATGCACCAGCACGCGCAAGAGGCGCTCCTTGTAGAAACGCAGCGTTGTCTGCTTTGCCGAAACATGCATCTTGCATATACGCATATCAGATCCAGCGACGGATGACTTGACAGTTTTTGCGATTTTTGAGGGTTTTTTCGTTGCACGCGCTGAAAACGCCGTCCCCCAACGCGCGTTTCACCAGCCGCGCACGCCATCAGCGACTCGGAGAAGAGCCTTGACCTCCCCGGCTCGCAGAGCGCCGGCGGACCTTTCGGTCATCAGCCGGTCGCTCTGCTTGTGAGCCGCGGGACGGGCGAAACCATCAGAGCCGGGAATGGACCCAATAGTAGATCGCCTTCTCCAGCGCGCGCCGTCGTTCCGCGGGAGTCGGAGCCGTGGGCTTTGCATTCGCTGCATCCGTGTAAGCGAGTCGTTCGATCTTATAGACTTTCATCTTGGCCGCGGCAGCGTTGAGTTCGCCGCTTGATGACACGTCATTCGATTTCCCCGGCGACGATTTGTCGCCGGACGATGCGTTCGCGCCGATTCCAACCCGCGGTTTCACGGCGGCTGTTTCGGTGTTTAGCCCTTCGACTCCGCGCGTCGCGCGTCGCTCAGGGCTAACCCTGAGCTTGTCGAAGGGGTTTAGGGGCACACCTCCTGCGAAGCCCTTTATATGTAAACCTGAAATTCGTCTCGTGCGTCGTGCTGAGCCTGTCTTCCGGTCGTGGGCAGACCCCATCGGTGAGGCTTCTCTACTCGTCCTCGCCAAATTCAACTTGTCGCCGGAAGACATCACCAGGATGTCGCTTTGTTCTTGTTCACAGATTTTCGGTCATTTGTCGTTACTTGTTTCTATTCCTGTTGTTCTGGGAAAATAAAAAAACCCTGCTTGCATCTCGGCAAGCAGGGTTGAGAAAGTTCTATTTCGTTCGTTACCCGCCTGCCAGGAGTCTATCCGCCTTGATTTGTTCCGCTGCCCATGTGGATAGACTACGGCCAAACATATTGCCACGGTTATGCCCGCTGCGACGTGTCTCAGCAGTCATTGCGGCCGGCGTCATTGGCCGGCTCGTGGTCGATATGTTTAAGCGAGTTTTCACTGAACTTATTCGAGGAATATCACGGTGCGCTAATAGTGTCAACTGGTATTTAACAATATTTCAGGATTTTTTCTTCCGGGGCGCCTATACAAACCGGTCGGTGAAGCGCCGGTGGCGGGCGAAGGCCGGACGCAGGGCCAGGGAGAGGTCGTCCTGGATGGATTGCAGCTCCCGATAGACACTGACGGCGGCCTTGGCCGGTCGCGTGGTTTCGGTCTTGTTGAGGCGCACGAATTTCGTGGCGATGTCGTTGATTTTGACGCGCTCGCCGCGCTGCTGGCGCCAGCACCAAAAAGCCTGCAGGGCCGCCCCATAGGCGGCGCCTTCGCTCACTTTGACGGTGACGACTTCGGTGTCGAAAATATCGGCCATGATCTGCCGCCAGAATTTGGATTTGGCGCCGCCGCCCGTGACGCGGATTTGGCGGGGCTTGACGCCCAATTCGCGCAGTCGGCGCAGACCGTAGTTCATTCCCAGGGTGACGCCTTCCATCGAGGAGCGGGCGAAATGGGAGGCTGTGAAGGTTTTCCGGTTGGCGCCGAACCAGACGCCCGTGCCGAAAGGCACGTTGGGGGTGCGCTCGCCTTCCAGGTACGGGAGCAGCAGGAGGCCGCCGGAGCCGGTCGGGGCCTCGGCCGCCCGCGCTTCAAATTGCTCATGGGTCAAGTCTAAATCAGCGCGGACCATCTCGGTGGCGACGGTGACGTTCATGGTGCAGAGCAGGGGGAGCCAGCGGTTTGTGGAATCGCAGAAGGCGGCAATTTCACCCTGGGGATCAATCACCGGCCGTTCCGAACAGGCGTAAATCGTGCCGCTGGTGCCGAAGCTGGCGGTGACCACTCCCGCCGCCGTGTTGCCCGTGCCGATGGCCCCCATCATGTTGTCGCCGCCGCCGGCGCTGACCAGGACTTTGGGGTTCAGGCCCAGTTGGCGGGCCGTTTCTTCCCGCAAATGGCCGGCAGGCTGGTCGCTTCCGATCAAGGGCGGCAGCGCCCGTTCGAGGCGGGCGTCGATGGCGTGGAGAACGGCGCGAGACCACTGGCGCTTCTTGACATTGAGCAGCGCGGTGCCGCTGGCGTCGCCGAATTCCATGACCTTGTTGCCTGTCAACCAATAATTCAAATAATCGTGCGGGAGCAGCACCGTGGCCAGGCGCTCGAAGTTGCGCGGCTCCTTGCGCTTGAGCCAGAGAATCTTGGAGGCGGTGAAGCCGGGCAGGATGGCGTTGCCGGTTTCCTCGATGGCCGCCTGGACGCCCCCCAGTTTCTGCGTGATCTGGGCGCACTCGGCCGTGGTCGAAGTGTCGCACCAAAGCTTGGCGGGCCGAATGACTTCGCCCTCTTTGTCAAGCGGCACAAAGCCGTGTTGCTGCCCGCTCACGCCGATGGCGGCGATTTCCCCGGCGGAGGCGCGGGCGTTTTTGAGGGCGTCGCCAATGGCGGCGGCCGCGGCGTCACGCCAGGTGTGGGGATGCTGCTCCTTGGCGCCGGCGGGCAGGCCGGGGATCAAATCATAGGAGCGGGCGGCTTCGCCGACGACGGCGCCGTCGCGGGTGTTGACGACCAGGACTTTGGTGGATTGAGTGCCACTATCGATGCCGAGAACTAGAGTACGCATAAATTTGAGAAAATCGGCGCGGGATGGCGCCGGGAGATTGGAGCCGGGTTAATCGGAGTCGCGCGTCGCGAACCCGATAAGTGCAAGGAGCGTAATGCCGAACGATGTGACTGCGAGCCATTTGCTGACCAGGATCACGGCCCATATCGAGAGCCAGACTCCAAAAACGGCGGTGGCAAAGAGCATGATTTCACCGCGACTACGTTCCATTGATTTATTCATTCTGCGGGGAGTTTAGTATGACTCGGCCCGGCAGGCAAGCGGATATATCTGATGTTCACCGCGTCGCGCGCGGCTTCAGCCCAGCGGGGCGAAGAGCACCTGCAAATCCTCCGGCGTCAGTTGCGGCATTTCCTTGCGGCTTTCGTTCATCAAGCCCTCAACCAGGTCGCGCTTGCGGGTTTGCAGGGCGACGATTTTTTCCTCCACCGTCCCGACGGTGATCAGTTTGTAAACGAAAACCGATTTGGTCTGGCCGATGCGATGGGCGCGGTCGGTGGCCTGGGTTTCGACGGCCGGATTCCACCACGGATCGTAATGGATGACGGTGTCGGCGGCGGTGAGGTTCAGGCCCGTTCCGCCGGCTTTGAGGCTGATGAGAAACAGCGCAACTTTGCCGTCTTGAAAGCGCTGGATCGGCGTGGCGCGATCGACCACGTCGCCGGTCAGCAGCGCGTAGGGGATGTTCTGTTTGGCCAGTTCCTCCTGGATCAGCGCCAACATGCTGGTGAACTGGGAGAACAACAGGATGCGCCGGCCTTCCGCCAGCATTTCGGGCACCAGGTCCATGAGCAACTCCAGCTTGGCCGAGTCCGCCACGGCGCGGGCGGCGTCGAGCTTGACCAGGCGTGGGTCGCAGCAGACCTGGCGCAGTTTCAACAAGGCGTCAAGTATTATGATATGGGCGCGCGACAACCCCTTCTGGCGCACCTCCTCCTGCACGCGCGCGTGCATGGCCAGCCGGATCGTTTCGTAGAGGTCGCGCTGCGCCCCGGCCAGTTCCACGTTTTGCGTGATCTCGGTTTTTGGCGGCAGCTCCATGGCCACCTCTTCCTTGCGCCGCCGCAGCACAAAGGGCGCGATGCGCCGCGCCAGCACCTCGCGCCGCGTGGTGTCGCCTCCCTTTTCTATCGGGTTGCGGAAGAGCTTGCGGAAGCGCGTTTCATCGCCCAGAAAACCGGGAAGGAGAAAGTTGAATTGCGACCAAAGCTCCCCCAGGTGGTTTTCCATCGGCGTCCCGGTCAGGCAGAGAGGATGGCGCGCGCGCAACTGGCAGACGATCTGGGCGTACTTGGTCTTGGGGTTTTTGATGTACTGAGCTTCGTCCAGTATGACCAGGTGGAATTCCTCCTTGAGCAGGACCGCTTCGTCGCGGGGCAGAAGGGGATAGGAGGTGACGATGAGGTCGTAATCGCGCAGTTTGTCGAAATGTTCCTTGCGGTCCTGGCCGTGGAGCACCAGGAGTTTGAGGGCGGGGGCGAACCGCTCGGTTTCCTGGCGCCAATTGGTCATCAGGCTGGTTGGGGCGACGACCAGGCTGGGGCGGTCGGCGCGCCCGCTGTTCTTTTCCTCCAGCAAATGCGCCAGCGCCTGAACGGTCTTTCCCAGCCCCATGTCATCGGCCAGGATGCCGGCCAGGCCGTAGTCGCGCAGAAATTGCAGCCAATTGAGTCCCTCTTGCTGGTAGGGGCGGAGGCTGGCTTGAAAACCTTGCGGGGGAGGCACGGCACGAATGGACCGGAAATCGCGAAGTTTCTCGTTGAGCTGCCGCAGCGTATCGCCGCCCATCCAGCGCCACGCATTCGCGTCCGTGCCGGACAACTCCGCGGCGCGCAAGCGCGTCATTCGGAGCCGCCCGTGCTCGTCGAGCGACTTCGGTTCGAAGAGGTCCAGGAGCACGTTGAGGATGACTTTGAGGCGGGGGACGGGAAAAGGCAGGCGCCGTCCGTCTGGCAAGGGCACCAGGACCAGGCCCTTGTCATCCAATTGGGAGAAGGCCAGCGCGCCGAAAAGGTCTTTCCGTTCGGCGAAAAAATCCATGAGAATGGGGAGCAAGTTGATTTTTTGCCCCTCCAGTTGCACGCCGACTTCAGCGTTGAACCAGTCGGCGCCGCTGACTTCCTGGGCGTCGGCGTACCATTCCTCCGGCTGCGCCATGCGATAGGCAAAATCGGGCTCCATCTCGATCCGCCAGCCCAGCGCGTGGAGTTTGGGCGCCTCGCGGAAAACAAAATCAAGCCATTGGCCATCCTCGTCAAGGGCCCACGCGTCCGCGGCATCCTGGGCGTGGTAAAAGTAAACCAGCGCGGCCGGCTGAAAACCCATTTTATCCATGAGCCGCAAAGCCGCCTGCTCGGCTTTGAAGTCGCGTGTGACGCGCCGCAGGCGGTTGTTCTCGAAACGATCCGCCACGGACTGGGAGCGGGGAGAAACGCGAATGCCGCCGTAGTCAAATTCCAAATGCGCCAGGTGCATCTGCTCCGATTCGTCCTCGTCAAAGTAGGTGTGCGTATTCGGGCGCTCCGCGGAGGACAGGCGCAGGCAGGCCACGGGCGGCGCTGGCGGTATGATTTCGATCTCAATCTTGGCGGGCAGCGGCAGCGCGGCGATGTGGCCAGGCAGTTGTTGGGAAAGCAGATCGGACTGGTCCGGGGCCAGCTTCGGCGCCGCCAGCCACTCGCCGGCCACTTCGGGCGGCAGGCCCGTTTCCAGCGGCCCGCACATTCCATGCGCCTCGTCCACATACCAGAGCGGCGACACCGGCAGGATGGCGGCGGGCGGAGTCACCTCGAAGGCCGGCTCCTGCCAGCCGCGTTCGTCGGCGCGCCAAACCGGCTTGGCGGCCCGGGCCGGGCCGGGTTTGAGAGCGGGACGTTTTCCCGACAGGTTCCGCCAATAACAACGGCCCGTGGCGAGGATTTCCGGGAGCAGCTCCGCGGCCGCCCGGCCGTCCAATTCCGTCGCGAAAAATTGGTTTTCCGTCTGCAACAGGAAAATTTTCCGGGCCAAGGTCCGGTCCGACAGCAGGACGCCGACGGGCGGCGAATTGATGAGGTTGTTCAGATAGATTTGAGATTTCGATTTGACTGCGCCGTTGGGCGCCAGGCGGCCCTGGAAGAATTCCAGCGCCAGGGCACGCCGGGCCTTGGCAGGCTTGAGGACGTAGAACAGGCGCCAAGTCTGCTCCGGCGCGTACGCGGTCGCGGCGGCTTTCTGGGTTTCAGCCGGCGCGGCTCCTCTGGCGACGCGGTCCAGCCAGGCCCTCCATTCGGGGGTCAATTCGGGCCGTGGCGCCGCCACAGGCAAAGGAACGACGTTGGAGGGCGGCATGAGTGGCGGCAACGGAATCCCGCCCTTATCCTCATCCATGGCTTGGAGCAGCGCGGCGTAGCAATGCTTGCAATTCTCCAGCATCGGACAGGTGCATTTTGCGTCCAGATAGACGGTGTTGAAGCGGATGCCGCATGAAATGTCGATCTCGTAAGGCTCCGCCGCGCCGCCCTGCACCGTCGCGGCGATTTCGTACTGGGCTCCGAGCCGGCTTGTTTCGCAGGTGAGAACGAGGCCGCCGGCGCGAAGTTGCTCTCCCTTGGCGCGGGTGCCGGGATGAAACCTGCGCTGGCAAAGTTCGAGAAATTTTGGGGAATCGAGACTAAACATAAAGCGGGACTGGCTTGCGAAGGCTATGCGGGCGCGCCGGGCGCGTGGAATTCATCGGCGTGATAGGAACTGCGCACCATCGGCCCGCTGGCGACATGCACGAAACCCATCGCGCAAGCGGCCTCCTTGTAGCGGGCGAACCGCTCCGGCGCGACGTACTCCGCCACCGGCAAATGGCGCAAAGTCGGCTGCAAGTATTGGCCCAGGGTAAGAATGTCGCAGCCCGCCCGGCGCAAATCGGCCAGCGCCTCGAACAGTTCCTCCTCCCTTTCGCCCAGCCCCAGCATCAGGCCGGATTTGGTGTGCAGGGCGCCGCCGCTCCAATTCTTGACCTTCGTCAGCACGCTCAACGAGCGCTCGTATGTGGCCCGATGGCGCACCGCGGGCGTCAGGCGGCGCACGGTTTCCAGGTTGTGATTGTATATGTGCGGCCGGGCCGAGAGCACCGCGCGGATCGACTCATCGCGGTCCAGAAAATCCGGCACGAGGGCCTCGATGACAATGCCCGGGTTGAGTTCGCGCACCTTCTCCACCGTCCGCCGAAAATGGTCCGCGCCGCCATCGGGCAGATCGTCCCGCGCGACGGCGGTGATGACGAGGTGTTTGAGTTGAAGGCGGCGGGCGCCCTCGGCGACGCGCTCCGGTTCGTCGGCTTCGAGGGGAAGGGGCTTGGCGGTTTTGACGGCGCAAAAGCCGCAGGCGCGCGTGCAATGATCGCCGGCGATCATGAAAGTGGCGGTGGCCTTGCTCCAGCATTCCCAATGGTTGGGGCACCGGGCGCTCTCGCAAACGGTGTGGAGATTCAATTCCTCCATCAGCGCGCGAGTGCGCGAGAAGCCTTGGGAGGTGGGCAACTGAAAGCGCAGCCACGGCGGCAGGCGGGGCCGGGCTGGGGCCGGGGCCGGGCCATTGGTGGCATCGGTTAAAGCGTTCATGCAAATCGCTCCTGCAATTCTGCCAAGCGACCGGCATAAAAGTCAGCCACAATCTGGGCACGCGCAAGAGAAAGGGGGGTGAGACAGAATTCTTCGGGGCTCGACCTCACCCCGGAGTGAACAAATTATTGGCTGCACAAGTGAACAAATTATTGGGCAGACGCTTGCGCGTGGGCTTTGCGGGCTGGCCCTCTCCTTCCGCCGTCGCCTGACGGCTATGGCGGGACAAGCCAGGAGAGGGAGAATCATTGGCCGTCCACTTGAAATTCCAGCGACTGCATTGGTCGGGTGTGCTCCCGCAATTCCAGAACCGCGCGCCTGCTTTTCCTTCTCCCTGGGGGAGAAGGTCAGGATGAGGGCG
>PLGF01000035.1 GCA_003138485.1 Verrucomicrobiales bacterium
AGTACGGTTTGACCCCTATGAGTGAGGGGGAATTCTGGGGATTGGCGGCGCTCGCCCCTCCGGCCGCCGCAGTCGCCGCTTCTCGGAATGCAACTATTCAGCCCCGGTAGGGCGAGGCTCCCGCCGAGCCCATTGACCTGCGACGCACCGGCTGGGCGGGAGCCTCGCCCTACCGGGACGCGTCCTGAACAGTTGCCTCGGAATCATCCGCCTGGCACGGGTCCTGCTATCAAGAGGCACGTATGATAAAGTTCTCTGCTCCAATGGGGGTAATTGTCCTGTTTCTGGCTGGGTGTCAAAAGGATGGAGGCGGACCCAAACCCTCCACGACTGATGTGACGCCGGCCTTGAGCGGTTATTTGGCGTCCGAAGAAGCATCATCGGTGCCTGGCAGCGTCACAGTCGATCAGCTTTCAGTGACGAGCGTGGGTGATTTCAACAAGGATATGGGTGGATGGCCGGTTTTTGCCGCGTCTTATGTCGTCACGCGCCATCAGGGGGTGACCACCGTGCATACGACATGGCGGCCGCCCGATTCCAATACGGCGGTGGCGTTTGCGCGGAGAACGGCCAATGGAGGGATTGAGTGTTTTACACCGGAGATTTTCCAGAAGGCGCAAAAGGACATGAACAGCGCCATGCAGAAAGCACTCGATAACATCCAAATCAAGTAATAGCCAGGCGGCGGCGGATGTTCCGCGGGCTGTGGGCGCATCTCAGTTTTTCGCAATCCGGCGGGCACGGAGGCGCCGGAATGACTAATGTCTTAGACATTCGTCATTTCCCCCCAGTGTATTGTCGTTTCACCCGTTGACGGCGCGCGCCTTTGTCCCAAAATTGAGATGCGCCCGTGGGTTATCGAATCACTGCTGGATTTGTGCCTTTTGCCCTTGCGTCGCTGCCTTCTTACTTTGCGGGCGGGGCGGCGACTTGGTAGCAGACCACGGTGTCGTTGCCGCGCAGGTAGAGACGGCCGTTGAAAACTGTGGGTTGCTGCTGGATGCCCAGTTTGATGCCGGGGTTCACGCGGCCCAATTCCTTGTATCCGGTCTTGTTCGCCTCGGCCATGACCAGTTCGTCCTTTTTGGTGAGGGCGAAAATCAGCCCGTCGGCGACGGTCAGGTTGTTCTTGCGGGTCCAGTCGGGCCCGGCCTGCTCCCAAAGCAGGGCGCCGGTTTCGAGATCGGTGCATTGGAGGCTTTCCTGCGTGTCGCCCAAGCCGAAACCGAAGACGGCTCCATCGACAATTGAGACGGTGTGGTAGGCGTTGCATTGCAGCTTGTCGCTCTGGGTGCGGGTTACAGCCTCGATTTTGCCGTCCTTGACCTGCATGTCCAGGCAGATGCCCCAGGAACTGGGTGTTTGGAAGGCCGACATAAAGACTCGAGAACCGACCGCCACCGGCGTGCTGACCAGGCCGGCGGAAACCGGGGTCGGCAACTTCCAGTGCCAGAGTATCTCGCCCGTCTGGGCATTGACTCCCATGTTGTCGTTCCGATAGACGCTGATAATGATTTGGGGAATGCCCTCCACGACCTGATAGGTCAGCGATGAACCGGCCCCATAAACGGCCGGGTGGCCCGCGTCGGCCGGTTCGGCTGATTTCCAGAGGATTTGGCCCGTCATTTTGTCCACGGCGACCAGGACGCAGTCGCGGCTGCACGCGGAGATGTAGAGAGTCTGGCCCACGATGAGCGGCGTCGAGGCTTCGGTGGCGACGAAGTTTGTGCCTCCGCTCCAGACGGCGGCGCCGTCACTGGCGCGCAGGCAGAAAACCGGGCAGCAAATTTTGTAAATGTCGCCGTGGTCGTTTTGATAGGGAATGTAATAGACGCGATCGCCGTCAATGACCGGGGTGGTGACCGGCCCGGTCACGTTGTGATGGTTCCCGTTGGTGACGAGCATGGTTTTCCAGAGGGTCTTGCCAGTGGCGGGATCCAGGCAGAGCGCCCACTGTTTGCCGTCGGTCTGCGTCGCGGTGAAGGCGCGGCCGCCGGCTTCAAGGACGGCGCTCTTGCCTTCGCCGATGTTGGTGCGCCAGAGTTCCTTGGGGCCTTCAGCGGGCCACTGCCGGAGCAGCCCAGCCGCCGGATAGACGTTGTTGCCATCATTGGGCAGGAGGCGGACATAGCTGCTGTCGGCCGCCCGCGCGGCGGACGCCGCGGCCAGCAGGATGAGCACGCCCAAGAGGCGGCGGAGGATCGGTTTCAAAGTTGGAGAATTCATGGTTTGGCCCTGGCGTTGGGCTACAGTCGCGGCTGGGGGGGAAGTTCGCGGGCGCCGGCGTCGGCGCGGAGTGCTTTGATGACGTTTTCCAGCTCCGCGCTGAATTTGCCCTCATCGTTCTTCCAGCCGATGAAACTTGCGGCGAGCCGGCCGTTGATTTGGGCCTTTTTTCCGCGCTGACAAACCTCGCTCGACAAATAGCCATCCAGGTCGAGGGGGATCAGTGAAAGAACCTTTTGGCCCTGCTCGTTCAAAATCTGCGCTTCCTTGTGGAAGGCGCGGTTGATTTCCCCATCGACCCACCAACTTGTCAGCGAAGCTTCCGAGGAGCAAAGCAGCAGCTTGTCCCAAAGCCGGATGCCGCGGTCGATGCCTTCGTGCAATTCGTCGCTGGGCAGCAGTTGATGTTCATCGAACCAGCAGCGGATGCCGCGGCTTTGCAAGGCGTCATGCAGTTTTCGCGCGAACGACTCGTCTGCATGGCTGTAGCTGATGAAGCAGGAATAGTACTGAACAGGCTCATGCCATAACGAGGGCAGGAAATGAATGAGTTCATCGGCGAATCCGCAGCCGCGCAGGAAGACTTCGGGCAATTGGCCCGAATTGATCAAGGTGTAGTAATCGATGGAGCTTGGGCCGGCGTGTTCGCAGGCGTCGAGGCCCTTGACGGCTTTGAGAGAAGTGAAGGCGAAGGTGGTGTGGATCAAGCGGGCGCCTGTGAAGAACGAATTGTCCAGTTTGGCGCCGCTCAGGTTGGCATTGCGCAGGTTGGTAAAACGCAGGCTGGCCCCGCTCAGGTTGGCGTCACTCAAGTCGGCTTGGATGAGGTTGGCGCGGCTCAGGTCGGCGTCGCTCAGGTCGGCTTGGATGAGGTTGGCGCGGCGCAGGTCGGCATCGCTGAGGTTGACGCCGCTGAGGTTGACGGCGCTCAGGACGGCGTGGATGAGGTTGGCCCCGGTCAGGACGGGATTGACCAGGATGGCGTCAGTGAGGATGGCATCGCTCAGATTGGCATGGCTCAAGTCGGCGCGGCTCAAGTCGGCGCGGCTCAAGTCGGCGCGGCAGAGGTCGGCATGGCAGAGGTTGGCATGGCTGAGGTCGGCATCGAGGAGTTTGGCGTCGTTGAGGCTGGCGCGGCCCAAGTCGGCATCGCAAAGATCGGCGTCACTCAGGTTGGCATCGATCAGGTCCGCGCCGGTCAAGTCGGCGCCGCTCAAATCGCAATCTCTGAGGCTGGCGCCGCCCAGGTTGGCATCGCTCAAATCGGCGCCTCTCAGATCGGCATCGCTCAAGTTGGCGTCGATGAGGTCGGCGCCCCTCAGGTTGGCGTGGCTCAGGTTTGCGCGGGTGAGGTCCGCGCCACTCAAGTTGGGATCCAAGTGGTTGGCGGTCTCCCGCCATTTATTCCACGCCGCAACTCCATCCTTAAGTATCTTTAAATGTTCCGCATTGGGCATGAGACTGGTTACCGGAAGACCCCCGCCAATGTCCAGCGAAAAAAGGGTTTTTATGGTCCCGGCGGCCCCGCAAAATGCGAGTATGTGGGGAATCCGGTTCCAAAAGTGCCGCGGGCAGGACCGGAAACAAATATCTGCGCGTTGGTAAAAAGATTGGTGGAGATATTGATGTAAACATCGCCCACCGCCGAGACGAGAAGCGAATCAACCGGGAGCGAATAATGGACGCCATCGGTCGTGCCGGCGACGTTGGTAAAACGTCCGTTGCGCAAGGCGGCCAGATTGACACCGATGAGGTTGAATTTGAGGTTGGTGGTATTGAGCGAAATGAACCGCACATTCGAGAGGCTCACGATATTGGTGAAATTGGTGGCGCCCTCGTTGGTGACCCATCCGTGAAAGATGGGGAGTTGGGGGGAAAAACTGTTGGTCAATCCGGGGAAGGCCGCGGGGGCACCTTCCGTGAAATCATTCGTGAAGCTCGTGCCGAAGAAGCTGGAAACATTGGTGAATTTGGCTCCGTTGCGCAGATAGATACCCTCGGTCCCGTTGGTCAGGTTGACCCGCCGCACCAGGCTGCCGCCCATCCAATTGGTCCATTCCTTGCCAAACAAATCGACCCCGATCGCCTTGAGGACGTCGCGCGGGGTGATCAGCAGGGTGCGGAGGGTGGATGGGTTGTTGGTTTCGGCGCCCGCGTCGATCACCGTGTTGGTTTCGTATTGGTACTCCATGAGGATGGAGAACGCCAGGGGTTGTTGGCTGGATTGGGCGGAAGCGTTGAGCGCCGCCAAACCCAGCGTCAGAGCCAAAGTTGCGAGGGCAAGTCGAATCAATTTCATAAATGGCGGATACTCCCGCCTGGCCCCCATGTTTCAGCAATTTTTTCAGCCCGTCAAGCACGCACGCGCTGGGCGCATTTCATTCTTCCCGCCAAATCGCCGCTTGACCGCGGGCGGCGGCTCCGCTATTGTTGCGGCATGTCAGGCAAGGTGCCGCAAGTCAAACTGCCGGGCGTCGTCGTCGTAGCGGGCGGCCGCGCCGGGGGGGCTTGTCGCGTTTAGCGCAGGTTATTTAACTACCCCACGGCTGGTCTCAGTCGTGGGCTTTTTTTCGGCCCGGGACCCGCCAGCCAACTAAAGAAATGAACACAAAAATCCGCACAAAGAAGACCAATGCGCCCAAGGCCGAAATCGGAGAGGTGATGTTGGGGCGCGACATCCTGGTCCGGGCGTTGGAACGCGAGGGGGTCGAATGCCTCTTCGCCTATCCGGGCGGGGCGAGCATGGAGATTCATCAGTCGCTGACCCGCTCGACCATCCGCACGATTCTGCCCCGTCACGAGCAGGGCGGCGCGTTTGCGGCCGGCGCGTACGGCCGGGCCACCGGAAGGCCGGGCGTTTGCATGGCGACCAGCGGACCCGGCGCGACCAACCTGGTCACGGGCATCGCCGACGCGTACATGGATTCGGCGCCCTTGGTGGCGATCACGGGCCAGGTGCCGCAATCGATGATCGGCAAAGGGGCGTTCCAGGAGACGGATTTCTTCGGCATGACCCTTCCTATTGTCAAGCATAGCTACCTGATCACCGACGTCAACGACATCGCCCGCATTGTCAAGGAGGCGTTTTACATCGCCCGCACCGGCCGGCCCGGCCCGGTGGTGATCGATTTTCCCAAGAATCTCCAGCAGGCCAAGACGCACCCGATCTGGCCCAGTCAAGTCAATCTGCCCGGATACAACCCGGACAAGAGGGCCGATGACCTGGCCCTTAACGAGATTATCGGCTTGATCGAGAAGGCCGACCGGCCGGTCCTTTATTGCGGCGGCGGGATCATCACGGGTGACGCGGCGGACGAATTGAGGCAATTCGTCGAAGCGACGCAGATACCCGTCACGACGACGCTCATGGGTTGCGGGGCGTTTCCAGAAACGAATCCGCTCTCGCTGCGCTGGCTGGGCATGCATGGGGCCGCCTTCGCCAATTGGGCCGTCAGCGGCGAATTCAAGCAGCGCAAAAGCGCGGACGAACCGCTCATGCAACTCAAGGCCGGGGCCGATCTGCTCCTGGCATTCGGAGTGAGGTTCGACGACCGGGTGACGGGCAAGGTCGATGAATTCTGCCGGACCGGGACCATTGTGCATATCGACATCGACCAGTCCGAGCACAACAAGAACCGGAAGGTGCAACTGGCCATCGAAAGCGACATCAAGTACGCCCTGCGCCGGCTCAACGAAATGATCCGCCGGCGGCCCATTGCCAAAAAATTCACGGCGTGGCGCGAGCAAATCCAGGAATGGAAGGCGCGCGCCCCCTTTCACTACGGCGTCACCGAGGAGGTGTCCCGTTCGGAGCACATGCGGAACCACCTCCAAGGCCGCGAGAGCGAAGTGATCCTGCCGCAAATGGCAATCGAGACGCTTTACGAATTGACCAAGGGGGAGGCCATCATCACGACGGGCGTGGGCCAGCATCAGATGTGGACCGGGCAGTATTACAAATTCACCCACCCGCGCCAGTTCCTGACCAGCGCGGGCTTGGGGTCGATGGGCTTTGGCTATCCCGCCGCCTTGGGGGCCAAAGTGGCGCGGCCCGACAAGCAGGTGGTCGATATTGATGGCGACGGCTCGTTCCTGATGAACGTGCAGGAACTGGCCACGGCCCACATCGAGAACATCGCCGCCAAGGCCATGATCCTCAACAACCAGCACTTGGGCATGGTGATGCAATGGGAGGACAAATTCTTCCAGGGCAACCGCGGCCACACTTATTTGGGCGACCCGGAGAAGCGCGGCGAGCTTTATCCCGATTACGTTGCCATGGCCCACAGCTTCAACGTCCCCGCGCAGCGCGTCATGTACAAGAAAGACCTGCGCCGCGCGCTCCAGGAGATGCTCGACTCCGACCGTCCGTATGTGCTCGACGTGGTCTGTCCGTACACTGAACACGTCATCCCCTTCATTCCCGCCAACCGCACGGTGGCGGACATGATTTACTGAGATGATTGACTTGGCGTCCGGGTCTGGGATACGATGCGGGAGATGAATCGGAAGTTCGCGCGGATACTCCTGGTGTTGCTGCTGTGGGTGGCGCTGCCCTATCGCTGCCCCGCGCCGTTGATTTACCGGCCCGGCGAAGGGTGGACCTACGAGATGCCCGGGGAGAAGGGCGATTGGCACCGGCAACGGGCCAAGGACCAACTGGCCGTGGCGCAACAGGCCTTCGATCAGAAGAAGTTCAAGCTGGCCCTCAAGTGCGCCGAGCGGGTCATTCAAGTCTGGCCGCTGTCGGATTTTGCGCCGCAGGCGCAGTTTCTGGTGGGGCGGTGCCACGAAGAGCGCAAACTGGATGAAAAGGCGTTCACCGCTTACGAGACCCTCCTGACCAAGTATCCCAAATCATCCTATGCCACCGATGTCCAGCGCCGCCAGTTTGAGATCGCCGTCCGCTTCCTGCACGGGCAATGGTTCAAGATTTTCGGCTATATTCCCTTCTTCCCGTCGATGGACAAAACGGCGGACATGTTCGAGAAGATTGTCCGCTACGGCCCCTATGGCGACCTGGCCCCGGCTTCGCAAATGAACATCGGCCAGGCCCGCATGAATTCAAAGGACTATCCGCTGGCCGTCAAAGCCTACGAGTTGGCGGCCGACCGCTACAGCGAGCAGGTGAAGATAGCCTCCGACGCCCTTTTCAAAGAGGCGCTGGCTTACGATAAACAGGCCCGCAAGGCTGATTACGACCAGAGCATGTCCGGCCAGGCCATTGCGACCTTCACCGATTTCATCGCCCTCTATCCAGATGACCCGCGAGTGGCGGAGGCGACGCGCAGGATTACATCGCTCAAGACCGAACAGGCGCGGGGCAACTTCCGCGTGGCGCAGTATTACGAGAAGGAAAAGAAGTGGGACGGCGCGCTGGTCTATTACAACGAAGTGCTCATCAAGGACGCCGGCTCGCCCCTGGCCAGGCAGGCCCGCGAACACATCGATTCCCTCAAGCAGCGCACGGCCGCCAAATAGGAGATGCCATGCGCCCGCTCCTGTTGATCATCCTGGCCCTGGCGCTGGCGGGCTGCGCCGGGTACAAACTGGGATCGACCAACGGCTTGCCCGCCGGCAGCCGCTCCGTGAAGGTCAACCCCTTCGCCAATCGCACCCATGAACCGCGCGTCACCGAATACCTGGGCGCCTCCCTGCGCCGCCAGCTCCAGCAGGACGGGACGTTTCGCCTCGAAACCTCCGACGGCGGCGACATTCTCTTGACTGGGGAAATCATCCGCTTCGACCGCACGGGGCTGTCGTATCAGACCAATGACGTGCTGACGCCGCAGGAGTACACGCTGACACTGGTCGCGCACATCGTGGCCAGGGAGTCGCACAGCGGGAAGGTGGATTTGGACCGCAACGTGCAGGGGCGCACTTATATCCGGCTGGGCAATGATCAGAGCAGCGCGGAGCGGGAGGCGATTCCCATGCTGACCGACGATCTGGCGCGCAACGCCATCTCGCTGCTGGTGGACGGGAACTGGTAAAGGGTTCGATTCAAACCAGGCCGAAGCGGCGGTGGCGCTGGGTGTATTCTTCCAACGCCTCGTAGAACTGCGGTTTGCGGAAATCGGGCCAGAGGGTGGGGGTGACGACCAGTTCGGCGTAGGAGATTTGCCAGAGCAAAAAATTGCTGATGCGCATCTCTCCGCTCGTGCGGATGAGAAGGTCGGGGTCGGGATAGGAACTGGTGTAGAGGTGCTGGGAGACGAGTTGCTCGGTGATTTCGGCGGGTTCCAATTGGCCGTCCTTGACCTTCTGCGCCATGCTGCGGGCGGCTTCGACGATTTCGGTGCGCCCGCCGTAACTGAGGGCCAGGATGAGGGTCAGGCCGCTGTTTCGGGCGAGCGCGGCTTTGCTTTTGCGCAGTTGTTCCTGCACGAATTCGGGCAGGCGGTAAATCTGGCCGATGGCTTCGAGGCGGACGTTATTGCGGTTCAACTCGGCGATTTCAGCCTTCAGGAACCGCGCCAGGTACCGCATGAGAGTATCGACCTCCTCTTTGGGCCGGCTCCAGTTCTCGACGGAAAAGGCGTAAAGTGTCAAGTACTTCACTCCGGCCTCGCCGGCGGCGCGGACGATGGAGCGGACCGATTCGACGCCGTGGCGATGCCCTTCGACGCGGGGCAAATGGCGCTGTTTGGCCCAGCGTCCGTTGCCATCCATGATGACGGCCACATGGGTGGGAACGGTGGCCTTGGCCTGGGGACTTAATGTGCCGCGCGGGTTCAAAGGTCAAAGAGGAGCGGCGGGGCGGGTCACTCGTTTTTTTCCTTTTCGGGGCGCCGTTGCAGGCCGACCGAGTGGGCGATGTCGTCGAACTCCTCGCGGCTGATGTCCTCGAGGCGCTTGCCTTTGGCGTTGAGCTTTTCGTTGATCTTGAGAGCTTTTTCGGTCATGGCGGCATGGGTTTCGCCGGAGCCGCCGACGAGGGCGAAATTGGGGCCTGTGGTCAGGCGTTTATGGCCGTCGGAATCCAAACCCAGGCCGAGCATCAGGGCTGTCGTTTTCTTTTTTGGCTTGCCTGCCATGCCGTCAAGGTAGGCCTTCGCAGGGGAGATTCCAAGCGGAAAAACCACCTCCCTGCTGCTGGGCGCATTTAAGCAGTATCGCCATGACGCCCCAAGACCTCTCCGATGCCATGCCAGGATAGGGACGAACGTCTTCCGATAACCAATAACAAATTTTCAATGACCAATTCTCAATCGAAATGTCCGAAATCCTAACGCATTGCCTTGCCAGCGGGACTTACCCAAAAAAGTGAAATGCGCCCCCGGCTACTGGGGGCTGGCGGAGAGGGGAACGGACGCCGCGACGGAATTGGAGGAGGAGAGATGGTGCGATATGGTGCGGTTCAGATAGGCGGCCAGCGAGTCGATCTGGGCGGCACTGAGCGGGCCGCCTTGCCCCTGCGCGAAGCCGGGCATCATGGTGTGCGCTTTGCCCAGGGTGATGGTCCTTTCCCAATACTCGTAGCCGGTCGCTTGTTTGAGCGCATGCAGGTCCGGCACGGCGCTGTTGCGATGGGAGGATTCGTGGCAGATGCCGCAGTCGGCGGCGTAGAGGGCCTCCCCGAAGGTGTTCTGCCCCTTGGCGCTATGGCAGACGGCGCAGTCCCCTTTGAAAATGGCGTGGGGATCGATCTTCGCCTTGGCTATGGCCATCTGGCGCCGGTCCTCAGGCGTCGGGACGTTGACCTCAAGGTTGACGACGTGGGTGAGGGTGTTCGTGTTCGTGCCGGCAGAGAGGAACAAGGTGATTGCCTTGGTGGACAACCCCATCTTGTCGCTCATGGAAACCTTGGCCTGGAACCGTCCGCTGGCGCCGGGCGCAAGATGCCAAGGGGTTTCCGGGAGTTGGGCGGTCGCACAGGAGCAGGAGCCTTGTGCGCGGTGGATGACAACTTCGTTGGTCCAAATGTTCGTCACGTCGAAGGTGAAGGGGGCGACCGATTCGCCGGGCGCCGCGTCGTAGCGTTTTGTCTCGGCGTCGAAAGCCAGGTAGGGTTCTTTGGGCGCGATGACGCGGCGAAACGGCTGCGGACGGGGAGGGGGAGTGAGCGTCCTGGGAACAGCCTGGGCCTGGCCCGCGGGCGGCGGCAGGGGCGGAGCCGCGTTCTGGGCCGGGAGCGGCGCGGCGGCCAGGCACAGGAGCGGCCAAACCGGCCAGAACTTTGGACGCGTTGACGTCTGCATTGTCGTATGGAATAGCAGCCGCGACGGACCAAGCCAAGGATGCTTTTCCAACTTCAGGCAAGATAAGGGATGACCGGCGGGCCTCAATGCGGCTTGCCGCGGGACGTCTAACTCTCCGCCAAGGCCGAATTGATGCGCTGAATGGCTTCGTCAATTTCGGCGCGGCTCTTGAAGCCGATCACGACGGCGTCCAGTTCCGGCATCGACATGGCGAAACGGATGGATTTTTCGCGGTCGGCGGCATCGACGAATTTGCCGTTGCCAAGAATCTTCATGCCGATGATGCCCCGGCCCTTGGCGCGCATCGCCTTGATCTCGGTCAACACGGGCGCGACATCGCGCGGCTGGCCTTCCGCCTCCCAGGAAGCCGCGGGTGGCCCGTCCACATGCACGCCTTGGGGATTGACGCGCACCAGATGGACCTCGTTCCACGGGGAGGCCGTGGCGTCGCGCAAGGCGGGGAGGGTGTGGCAGGAAACGCCTTTGGTCCGAATCCAGCCCTTGGACTTGGCTTCGTCGAAGGCGTCCATGGTCTTTTTCCATTGCTCAGGCCAGCCGGCTCTGACCATGCAATGAACCAACATGCTATCGACAAAATCGGTGTCGAGGACTTTGCGGTGATGATCGATGGTGGCCAGGATGTCCGCGGATTGAACGTCGATTTTGGATTGGACGAAGATTTTCTCGCGGGGCAGGCCCTTGATGGCGGCGCCGAGCCAGTTGAAGGTGCGGTAAGTCTGGGCGCAATCGAAATACGTGATGCCGTGGTCGTAAGCGTATTGGACGAGGCTGTTGAATCCTTCGCGACCCAGGCCGGTTTGCACCAGACCGTTCTCGCTGCCGGTGCCCATGCCCAGGCGGCTGAGTTTGATGCCGGTGCCGCCCAGCGTCACCTGGTCCGCGGCGGTGCGTTTGGCAGCGGCCCGCGCCGGCGTGAAGGCGCCGCCGGCCCACATCAGAGCGCCAGTGGCGGTCGCTGAACGTTTCAAGAATTGGCGGCGATTGATGCGGGTCATTTTCATAAATTTCTACCAGTTAGCATCTCTTCTATCATGGATGAGCAAATATTTCAAGTCAAAACTGCCCATCGCCGCTCACCCCAACTCCTCCTTCAAAGCGCCGGAGATTTTTTGGTTCCACAGTTGGAGCACGGCGGCATCGGGACCCTCCAGCAGGAGGCGCACTTTTGGCTCCGTGCCGGAGTAGCGAAGGAAGACGCGGCCGCCGGCGGGTTTGAGGGCGGCCTGGGCTTTGGCCATGAGAAGTCCGACGGATTTGAGATCTTCGAGGGGTCTCTTTTCGCGCACGACGATGTTGGTGAGCAGTTGCGGGAATTTGGTCCAGCAGCGGGCCAGCTCGGACAAGGGTTTCCCGGTCGTTTTCATCACGCGCAGAACTTGCAACGCGGCGATCAAGCCGTCGCCGGTCGTGCTGAAGTCGCGGCAAATAATGTGGCCGCTCTGCTCCCCGCCAAAATTGAGGCCCAGTTTCAACATGGCCGCCAGGACGTTCTGGTCGCCCACGGTGGTGCGGACGGTTTTGCCGCCGGCGGCCTCAATGGCGACGTCCAATCCCGCGTTGCTCATCACCGTTGTGGCCAGGGTTTTTTGCGCCAGGGCGCCTTGGGCCAATTGTTCCAGGGCGATGATGGCCATGATGTCGTCGCCGTCGATGAGGAGGCCCTTCTCGTCGCACAGCAGGACACGGTCGGCGTCGCCGTCGTGGGCCAGGCCGACGTGGGCGTTGTGCTCGCGGACGGCGCGGCAGAGGTGTTCGGGGTGCATGGAGCCGCAGTCTTTGTTGATGTTGGAGCCGTCGGGTTGGTTGCCGAAAACGGTGACTTGCGCGCCCAATTCGCGCAAGACGCAGGGAGTGGATTTGTAGGCGGCGCCATGAGCGCAATCGACAACGACGCGCAGGCCGTCGAGGGTGAGATGGCGTGGGAAGGAGCTTTTGGCGAATTCGATATAGCGGCCCAGCGCATCGTCGATGCGGACGGCTTTGCCGATTTGGCTGGCGGTGGGGCGAATCTTCGCGATTTCGCCGCTGAAGACCAGTTCCTCGATGCGCGCCTCAATGACGTCATCGAGCTTGTAGCCGTCGGCGCGAAAGAACTTGATGCCGTTGTCATCGTAGGGATTGTGCGAGGCGGTGATGACAATGCCGGCGTCGGCCCGCAAACTGCGTGTGACGTAGGCGACGCCTGGAGTGGGCAGGGGGCCGATGAGGAGGACATCGACGCCCATGGAGAGGATGCCCGAAGAGAGGGCGTTTTCGAGCATGTAACCGGAGAGGCGGGTATCCTTGCCGATGACGATTTTGTATTTGCCCCGGCCGCGGGATTCGGATTCGAGATTTTTGAAGACATGGCCGGCGGCCTGGCCGAGTTTGAGGGCCGTTTCGGCCGTGACCGGCTCGACGTTGGCCGTGCCGCGGACGCCGTCGGTGCCGAAGATTTTCCTGGGTTGTTTCATGTTGTGCGCCTGCTATCGCGCGAGACAAAAATGAGGAGCGAAGCCGGAAATGACAAGACAAGAATGCCGTTGATTTCCTTATAGATTACAACACTTTACAAGTAATGCGCCTTAAGAATTATAGGGATGATTTGCTGAAACGGCTGCAAGAACCGGCCTACGCCGCCGATTATCTCGCGCAGGTGCTTGCGCAAAAGGACAGCGCGGCTTTTTTGATTGCGCTCAGAGACGTGGTTGAGACGGGCGACGGCATAGGAAGCCTTGCCGGTCGCGTCGGACTTAAACGGCCAAGCCTCTACAAAATTCTCTCCAAGAACGGCAATCCGAGTTTGGAATCGTTGCAGGAGATTTTGAAGCCGCTGGGTTTGCGCGTCTCCGTGACTTTGGATAAAGCGGCGTGAATGCCGGGGCGAAGTCGGCGCTGCCATGTGCTGACAATCGCGAAATGCGCAGAATTGGGATGCCCACCAAATCAGAAGCCAACTGGTTGAGGCATTTGCTGAGCCCGTACTTAATTTCAGTACTCCCAATGCAGCCTCAGGCTGACGACCGATACCGGGCCGCGCGCCGTGTTGCAAGCCGGGTTGACAAAATACTGATAATCCGCCGTGGCGTGAATATTGCGCCAGACCCGCAGATTATAGTAGCTTTCGAGACCTTCTTCGAGTCCGTAATTGAGCGATCCGTCTCCGGCTAGGATTCCCATTCCGCCCGCGGCAAAGTATTTCTGAGCTTCATGCGACATTCCGCCGATGATTCCCGCCAAACCGATGGTGTCATCCGGGCGCCGCCAGAAATCGCCCTTGAGGCTCAGACCGAACGAGGCGGCTTTGTCGAGGTCCGAATAAGCCCAGCCTGGAGTTTGGCCGGCGTTCCAGCCCAGTCGCGTGAAGGCGCCCAAGCCCTTGGTCAATTCATACTCCGCGTTCAGACAGAAGCCGTAATTCAGGCAGTAGTTGGGATCGGCCACGACGGCCGGCCGCGTCGGGCTGTCCACGGCATCCGCGTAAGTCCCCGAATGCGCGCGGTTGAGGAAGGCGAGCAAACGGACCGCGCCCGGGTGGTTGTTGATGGCGAAACGGCGTTCCAATTCAGTGACCATTCCCCATGCTTGCAGGTATTGTTGATCTGTGGCCATGCCATTCTGGACGCGCGGCATCTGGAAGAAGCCATAGCGGGCGGTCCAGTTGGGCTGGTTTAATTCCGCCGCGAATCCGGTGATGAAGCCGAGGCTGTTGGCCGGATAATCCCAGGCTTCGTTGCCGACCAAAGCCCAGTTCATAAACTGCGATGTCACGTCCCCGGCGTAGGAGTTCTGATCAAAAATATCCAGGACACTGATTTCTCCGACGGTCAGCGTGACGCGTGACACGTCCTGCCGCCCGCCGACGTGGAGGGCGTCATCGGCCACCGGTTCCTGGTCGCCGCCCAGCCCGAAGGTTTGCCTGATGAAGACGCGGGCCGGGCAGACGTTGCCGTGGGGGGAGCCAACTTTGTAAGCTTCGGCGTTGGGAAAGGCCTCGATGCCGAGTGTGTGGTTAAAGCCGAAACCCTGCCAGAACAACCCGTCCAGATGAAATTCCGCCCCTTCCCACAACCGCGCTCCGAGGAGCAGTTCGTAATCAACCGTCTCCGCGGTGGCAGAATGGCTGTCCAGGCTTTCCGGGCCGGAATACTGCGCCGGAAATCCCGGATGCCAATCACCGATATAGGTGGCCTCCATGTGCAGGTTCCACCATGCCGCGTGAGGCCCTGTTGACAGCGAGTTTGTGGAAGGAAGATTCGACTTGCCGTTGTCAGCGATGGTCTGCTGGTCGGTCACCACCGCGTTGGTGTCGGCGGCGGCCGTCAGCGCCGGGATGAGGACGGCTCCGACTGCTGCCAGCCCGCATATTTCATGGACCGGCGAATGCCGCCTCCAATTTGTCGGTAGGGCGGCGCTGCCGCGCCGCCCAAATATCAGGGCGAAGCNNCCCGCGCGCAAGCGTCTGCCCAACAATCTGTTCACTTGTGCATCGACTATCCAGTTCCGTCTGCAGCTTCGCCCTGCCAAGCTATGAAATATGCGGGCCAGGGCGCTCCCAGTCTGGAAAAGGCTGATTATTTTCATAGATCGCGCCGCAACGGCGTCGCAAACGGCCAGACGCGCGCTCAGAGGGCGCCGGAGCCACCAGGCTTTCACGCGTTTGCCTCCTCCCGGAGCACGAAACCCACGCCGCGAACGGTATGAATGAGATTGATGCCCTGGCCTTCATTGAGAATCTCGATGCCGGATCGGCCCGGCAGCATCCAATCAAGCACCACAAGATCGAATGTTTCGGCGTTGAGGAGGAAAAAGCCCTCCTCGCCGGTATGCGCCGTGGCAGTGGAGAATCCGCCGCGCTCTAGGCCCGATGCAAGCGCGGCGGCGGTCTTCAGGTCGTCTTCGACAATCAATAAACGCGCGGCAGCCATGAGGAGGAGTCTGCCAGAACGCCTCTCCCGGAGCGAGCCGCAAACGGTTGAAAATTCAGGATCGGGTGTGAGACAGAATTCTTCGGGTCTCGACCTCACCCGGAGTGAGCAGGTCTTGCTTTGTCTTGATTCCGAGGACCCTTTCGCCTCATTATGGCTGTGCCGGGAGAAGGTGATGGCGGAACTCGGTCTGGACAAACCGTCAAAGGATATGAGTCGTATATGGAAGGGCGGGTGCTGAAGTTGGGAATGAGGGCCGGGCGGACTGAATGGGAGACAAAATGGGGAGATGGGGCATTACAGCCGGGTGCGCAAGGCGGTCAGCCGGATGGCTCGAAGGCCCGGCCGGAAGCTGGAGAAGAACATCTACGCCAGCGGGGAATTGACCCTGGCGGCAACTGTTTCCAAAATGGAAACAGTTCAAATCGAGGGTGGCCACGAAACTTCGCGCGAAATCGAGTTTTACAATCTGGACGCGGTGATTGCCGTGGGATACCGGGTCAATTCCATCAAGGCGACACATTTTCGGATTTGGGCGACAAACACCTTGCGGGAATACATCGTCAAGGGGTTTGTCCTCAACGATGAACTGCTCAAGAACGGGCGGCAATTCGGCAAGGATTATTTCGACGAGTTGTTGGAAAGAATCCGGGAAATCCGGGCCAGCGAGCGGCGGGCTTATCAGAAAATCGCGGACGTGTTTGAGCTATGCAGCAGCGATTATCGGGGCAACAGCGAGGAAACGCAGTTGTTTTGCAAAATCGTCCAAAACCAGCTTCACTTTGCGACCACCGGCAAAACCGCAGCCGAGATCATTCATCAGCGGGTGGGCAGCGAGAAGCCGTTCATGGGGCTGACGACGTGGAAGAATTCGCCCCAAGGCAAGATTCTCAAGAGCGATGTCACCATAGCGAAGAATTATCTGAACCAAGTTGAAGTTTCACAACTAAACCGGCTGGTGGGCATGTTTATTGACTACGCGGAGGTGCGGGCGTTGAACCGCCAGGTGATGACGATGAAGGACTGGTTGAAGCAGGTCGAAAAGTTTCTGAACTACACGGATCAGCAGGTGCTTCGTCATGCCGGGGAAATCTCGCACGAAATGGCGGTGGCGAGGGCGCATGGGGAATTCGAGAAATACCGGGTAAAACAGGACGTGGAGTACATCTCGGACTTCGACAAGGCATTGGCGCGATACTTGAAAGGGAAAGACGAACCATGAACCAACACGTCAACGCCATTGCCGGACGGCTCAACTTGCGTCCGCCTCACGCAGGTCATTCTCGATCCGGCAACGGATTTACAGCCGACCAGAACGGTCATTGCCCAGCCGACCATCTTGGCCAAGCTTGGCCCGCTTGAGAGTCGTATAGACTTTCATATCTAAATGCCGGGCGCGCAGAGAAAAGCGGCGCTGGCGAGCACTCCAAGACGCTTCGCGTTGAGGGTACGCTCCCGTTGCGCCGACAGGTTTTGGAGTGCGGCGCGACAGCGCCGCTTTGGCCCCGAACACAAGACAAGCTCGACAAAGCTGGGATGCGCCCTTCTTTCAGGTTTTCGCTTCAATGCGGCCCATCGCCAGGAGGATGCCCTGGAGGAGGGCGTGGGGGTTGGGCGGGCAGCCGGGGATGTAAACATCGACGGGGATGACGGAATCAACGCCGCCGCAGGTGGCGTAGTTGCGGCCGAAGATGCCGCCGCTGCAACCACACGCGCCGACGGCCACGACCAGGCGCGGTTCGGGCATGGCGTCGCGGGTCTTGCGCAGGGCCAGTTCCATGTTGCGGGTCACCGGGCCGGTCACCAGCAGCAGGTCGGCGTGGCGCGGGGAGGCGACGAAGTGGACGCCGAAGCGTTCAATGTCATAGACGGGGCTGTTCAGGCCGTTGATTTCCACTTCGCAGCCGTTGCAGGAGCCGGCATCGACTTCGCGGATGTGCAGGGAACGGCCAAACATTTTGGCGGCGCGTTCCTGGATTTGCCGGCCAATGGAATCGAGGGCTTCGGGTTGACCGGGGGCAGGGGCGGGCGGCGAAATGAGCCGCTCGTGCGCGCCGTCGGGGCCGAGGGCGTAAGTGGCGGTGGCGACCAACGCGTCGCGGCGGGAGGCGGCGCATTGGCAATCGTGTGTCATGCGAATGGCCGGGTCGGCGTCGGCGCAGAGGCCGCAGAAAGTGCAGGCGGCCAGATCGAGGCGGGCGACGCGCCGGCCGGCGTGGTCGTGGTGGGAGAGGGCGCCGGTGGGGCAGGCGGCGGCGGCGGGGCGGGCGTCCCTCCAGTGGTCCCAATCAATGGCGGGGCGGCCGCGGGCGGGGCTGGAAGAGGAAGGGGGCGGGGCGGGATAGGGCGTGGTGACGACGCCCGTCTTCAAACTATGCCGAATGATGTCAAACATAATCAGCGGTCGGTTCCGGAATAGGAGAGGTTGAAGCTCTTATTGACAACCGGGAAATCCGGGATGATGTTGCCCAGGATGGCCTCGGCCAGCGCCGGCCAGTTTTGGAGCGACGGGTCCTTGACCTTGCAGCGGGCCAGGCGGTTGCCCGGCGCGGTGTGGACCCAGTGGAAGATTTCGCCGCGCCAGCCTTCGACGTAGCCCAGCGCCGCGCGGTCCGGCGGCAGGTCGCCCAAATCCACCCGAATCCCGCCCGCGGGCAGTTTCTCAATCGTCTGGCGGATGATGCCCAAAGACTGGAAGATTTCCGCCCGGCGCACGACCAGGCGGCGGCGGGCGTCGCCTTCGGTGAAGACGGGCACGGTGAATTGCACCTGGTCGTAGAAGGCGTGGGGAACGTCGCGGCGCAGGTCGTGGTCGAAGCCGGAGGCGCGGCCCGCAAGGCCAACGACGCCCAGATCGCGGGCGACCTCGGGCGTGAGGACGCCGGTGGTTTCCAGGCGGTCGCGGAGGCCGGAGTTATTGCGAATCAAACCGATCAACTGGACGAATTCCTTCTCGAACTCGTCGGCAAATTCGGCCAGGGCGCGGAGCTGGGGCGGGTCGAAGTCCAGGCGTGCGCCGCCCAGGCAGGCCATGCCGCGCAAGAGGCGGTTGCCGGTCAGGAGTTCATTCAAACACAACGCGCGCTCTTTGAGGCGCATGGCGTGCATGTTGGCGGTGACGAAGGCGACGTCGGTGCAAATCGCGCCGATGTCGGCGACGTGGTTGTAGAGGCGCTCCAGTTCCAGGCAGAGAGTGCGGAGGGCGCGGGCGCGCGGCGGCGGCTGGACTCCGGCGGCGCGCTCGACGGCGTGGCAGAAGGCGGTGGCGTGGGCGAAGCTGGAGTCGCCGGAGATGCTCTCCGCCAGCCGCACGCAATGAGCGACGGGTATGCTTTCAAAAAGCTTCTCAATGCCTTTATGGACGTAGAACAGGCGGAGTTGCAAGTAGAGCACCGGCTCGCCCGCGACGCTGAAAAGGAAATGGCCCGGTTCGATGATGCCGGCGTGGACGGGGCCAACGGGCACTTGGAAGACGCCTTCGCCCTCGACCTCGCGGAACTTGTGCCGCGGACCGGTGAAGGGCGGGAGCTGGGCGCGCAGGTTGAAATCTTTGCGGAGGGGATACACCTCCGGCCAATCGTCGTGCAGGACGCAACGGCGGGGGTTGGGATGGCCCAGAAGAGAGATGCCGAACATGTCCTGGATTTCGCGCTCCTGCCAGTCCACGCCGTGGACGGCGTTGGTGACGGAGGGCAATTCCGGGTGGTCCGGCGGCAGGGCAACGCGGACCAGGACGAATCCATGCGCCCAATCCAGGACGTAGAGGTAATAAACGAAGTAAGCGTTGTGCTCCGTCCGGGCGTCCTCGGCGAAGACGCCCACCAGGCGTCCATTGTGGATTTTGTGGAACGCGGAGCAGAGGGCGCCGGCCAATTCGACTTTGGCGTGCAGGTGCAGCTCGTTGGGCTGCGTCGCCGGAGCCCATTTGAGTTGGGCGCCGAAGCGGCGCGTCAATTCCTCGAGCACGGATTCCAATTCGGGGATCAAGTTCATGGAGAGCCTCCCATCAATTGCGCGGCGCGCCGGGCGAGTTCAAAGACCGGCTGGGGCAGGGCCACGCCGAGCGCGACAACCGGCACCGCGACCAGGAGCATCGCGCCGAATTTCCACGGGCATTCCAGGCCGGGGGCGGCCTGGTGGGCGGGCTGGCCGAGAACCATCTTGGAAACTCCCACCAGGAAGCCGGCGAAAATCATGACGATGCCCGCGACGCACATTCCCGCCGCCCATATATGATGCGCGGCGGCCGCGGCGCTCAGGGCCGTGAACTCGCTTTGAAACAGGCTGAAGGGCGGCACGCCCGTGACGGCGAAGGCGGCCACCAGAAACAGCCCGCCGGTCCAGGGCAGGACGTGGATGACGCCGGTGACTTTGCGGAGATAGGGCGTGCCGAAATGCTGCTGCACGTTGCCGGCGCAAAAGAACAGCAGCGGTTTGGCCACAGCGTGAAAAATCATGTGAAGCACCGCGCCAAACGCACCGAGCCTGCCGCCGAAGCCCAGCGCCGCCACCATGATGCCCGCATGGTCAATACTCGAATAGGCCAGGAGACGCCGGAAGTTTCGCTGCACGAGCACAAAGGGCGCGGCGACGAGGATGGAGGCGACTCCGAAAAGGATGAGCAGCGAGCCGGTGTATTGGTGGCCCAGGCATTGGTCCGCCAACGCGGAGAAACGCATGATACCGTAAATCGCGCAGTTGATGAAGCCGGCGCCCAGGAGCGCCGCGGACGGGACGGGCGCCTCGGCATAGGCGTCGGGTTTCCATGTGTGCATGGGAACCAGGCCGGCCTTGGTGCCGTAGCCGACGAGCACCATGACGAATGCCAGGCGCATGGCGGCGGGCTGGAATTTGTCCGCCACTTTGATGAGCACCGACCAGTTGAACCCGCCAGCGGTGTGGTCTCCGATGACCTGCACTGCGGAGAAGTAGGTCAACACGGTTCCGAACAGGGCCAGGGCGATGCCAGCGCTGCCAATGATGATGTATTTCCAGGCCGCCTCAAGGGAACTTTTTTGGTTGTAGAAACGAACCAGCAGGACCGAGGCGAGCGTGGTGGACTCGATGGCCACCCACATCAGACCCAGGTTGTTGACCAGCGGCACGGCCATCATGGCGCCGACAAATATCGGCGTGAGCACGTAATAGCGGTGAAGCAGGCGCGCATTGATTTTTCCCGCCCGCTCTTCCTCGCGCAGATAGCCGACGGCGTAAAGACCGCAGGCCAGCGTGACGAACGCGGTCAATCCGGCGACCAGTGCGCTGAGGGCATCAGCTCGCAGGAAACCGCCGAACGCCTCGACGACGCGATGAGCGAGAACTTCCGCGCCCAAGACGGTGGCGAGAATGGCAAGGAGTGCGAAGGCCAGCAGGTTGAGCCGCTCCAGCACAACGCGCTCCCGCACCGGCCAGCAGAGCAGCCCGGTGAGCAAGGGGACAAGAATCAGGAGCGTCAGAAGCATGGCACCCCGCGAATGATGCAGGCGGCTTGTTCCATGAGTTGGCGCAGGGAACCGGGCAGCCAGAATGTCAACAACAGCAACGCCCCCAGCGGCAGGCTCATCGCCGCCATGTTGCCCGCCGAAAGGGTCTCGCGCGGGCGCGTGGCCCCGGCCGGGCCAAGCAAAAGTCTCGAAATCTTGTCAAGCAGGCCGCAGAAGACGAAGATGAGAGCCGTCAGCATCACGATGGCGACCCATGCGTGGCGCGAGGTGAAGCCGCCCGCAATCACCGTCAATTCGCTCACAAACAGCCCGAATGGGGGAAGGCCGCTGACGGCGACGGCGGCCAGTCCCAGGCAGAGGGCGGTGACGGGCATGGTTCGCGCCAGGCCGCCGCCCAAGCGCTGAAAGGCCAGAGTGTGAAAGTGCTGGTGGACGTTGCCGGCGGCGAAGAAGAGCACGGGTTTGGCCAGGGCGTGGTAGCCCATGTGGAGCATCGCGCCGAAAACCGTCAGAGGCGCGTTCAGGCCGATGGCGGCGCAAATCAGGCCGATGTGTTCGAGGCTGGAATAAGCGAGCATGCGCTTGAGATTCCTCTGCACGAGAATGAAAGGCCCGGCCAGCAGCATGGAAAAGAGGCCAAAGCCCAGCAGCAGGTGGCGGCTGAAACCGGAGCCCAGGCAGGCGGTGGCCAGGATGTGAAAGCGGAGCAGGGCATAGAGGGCGATTTTCAGGGAGACGCCCGAGAGCATCGCGCTGGTCGGGGAGGGCGCTTCGCTGTGGGCGTCTGGCAGCCAGGTGTGCATGGGGGCCAGGCCGGCCTTGGCGCCGTAGCCGATGAGTACGAAGATGAAGGCCAGCGCCATGAGATGGTGATCCAATTGCGGCGCCATGGCCAGGAGACGCGACCAGTTGAAACTGGGCAGGGTTTCTCCGCCCGTTTTGCCCACCGCCGCCGCGTAGGTGAAGATGGTGCCGAAGAGCGCGAGCACCAGACCCAATCCGCCCAGGATGACATATTTCCACGCCGCTTCGAGCGAAGTGCGCTGGTTGTAAAGGGCGACCAGCAGCACCGAAGACATGGCCACGCCTTCCACCGCGATCCACATGACGCCCAGGCTGTTGGCCAGCACCACCAACAACATGCCGGTGGCAAAGAACGGCGTGAGCACGTAAAACTCGCGAAAACGCCGCTCGCTTACGACGCCATTGGCCAGGTCGCGGCGGAAGTACTGAACCGCATAAATCGAGGTGGCCAGCGACACCGCCGCGATCAGCAGCACCATCCACGCGCTCAGGGCGTCGGCCCGAAGGAACTCGCCCCACTCGGTCAACGCCGTCCCCTTCCTCCCCACGACGGTTTGGCACAGCTTGACTCCAAGGGCCAGCACGGCGGCAAATCCCGCGATGTTCAGCCATTCCAGCAGCGGCCGGGGCCGGACGAAGAGGCAAGCCAGCCCGACGAGGAACGGCACGCAGAGGATGGAAGTCAGCAGCATGAGGTTACCATTTGAGTTCGTTGAGCTTGCTGACGTCCATCGAGGCGAACGTCTCGCGGATGCGGAAGACCAGAATGCCCAGCACCATGACGGCGACGACGACGTCGAAGAAGATGCCGATCTCGACGACCAGCGGCATGCCGTAGGTGGTCAGGGCGATGGCGGCGAGCATGACGCCGTTTTCCATTGTCAGGAGCGCGAGCACCTGGGTGAGGGCTTTGCGGCGGTTAATCATGAGGAAAAAGCCGGTGAGCAGGAGGGCGATGGCGACGGCCAGAGTGTTGCTGCCCAGGCGTTCGAGCGAGGTGATGGGGCGGGCGACAACATAGGCAAGGACGGTCAACGCGCCGCAAACGAGCATGGAGGCGGGCATGTTGAGGAAGGGATGGATTTCCTGCTCAATCTTGATCTGTCGCACCAGGCGTTCGAGGCGCCAGGGCAGGAAAAGGACTTTGCCCAGGAGCGTGAGCACGGCGACCACCACAACGTGCCAGGCGCCATAAGCGTAGCCGACGACTCCGGCGATGGCGGCCAGCAGGAGCGATTGGATCGCGAACAATCGGATGTTGGTGATGAGCATGGACTGCACGGCCAGGAGGAGTTGCAGCACCAGCATGAGCGAGGCCAGGAGGGTGATGAGGTGCGAGGCGGCTTGGGAATCGGGTATGCTCATGGCTATCGAAACAGAAAGGTGGAGACCAGCGCCAGCATGGCGAGGATGAAGGCCGCGCTCAACAAGTCCGGGACGCGAAACAGGCGCAGCTTGGCGTTGGTGGTTTCCACCACCACCACGGCGCCGGCCAGCACGGCCAGTTTCACAATGAGGAACAGCAGGCCCAGGGCAAAGGCCGCCGGCGTTGTGTGCGCCGCAAGGCCGGCCGGGAAAAAGATGTTGGCCAGCAGCGCCATCAGGACAAGTTGCTTGATGGAAGCGCCCCACTCGATGAGTGCCAGATACCGGCCTGAATACTCCAGAAGCATGGCCTCGTGGATCATGGTCAACTCCAGGTGCGTGGCCGGGTTGTCAATGGGCAGGCGGCCTGTTTCGGCCAGCAGCACGATGAACATGGCGGCGAACGCCAGCGCGTGGGAGGGATCGAGGAACTTCCAGCCCGGCATCTGGCTGGCCAGGACGATCTGACTCAGATTGGTGGAACCGGCGGCAATGGCCACCGTGAAAATGGCGAGCATCATCGCCGGTTCGGCGATGGCCGAGAGGGTCATTTCCCGGCTGCTGCCCATGCCGCCGAACGCGCTGGCCGGATCAAGTCCCCCCAGCGCCAGGAAGAACCGGCCCAGTCCCAGAAGGCCGATGAGCGCCAGGGCGCCGCCCAAGAGGCTCATGGGCGCCAGCGCTGTGACCATCGGCGTCATCAGCCCGGCGGAGAGCGCTGTCAAGAATAGCACATAGGGCGTGATCGAAAAAACCCACGATGCGTGCTCGGAGATCACCATGTCCTTGCGCAGGAATTTGGCGAGGTCAAAGTAAGGCTGCCAGACGCGCGGGCCGCGGCGATTTTGCAGCTTGGCCTTCCAGTTCCTGATGAGGCCCGTCAGGAGCGGCGAGAGCGCCAGCAGAAGGGCCGTCTGCGCAAGAATGGCTGTCAGATCGAGGTTCATAAGGCAAAGATCAGGAGCAGCAGGAGGGTGGCGAAGATGTAGAGCAGGTAGGCGTGAATGCTGCCGGCCTGGAGGGCGCGAATGCGGCGGGACACCCGCAGAATCAGGATGCGCAGCGGCCGGTAAAGACGTCGCACAAAAACCTCCTCAACATGGCTCTCGAAACGCAGTTTCCGGGCAAAGTGCGGCGAGAAGTCGTATTCGCGCTGCACGTCGCGCCGCGGGCGGAACAGAGCCTTGAAGATCATGCGGATGGGTTTGGAAAAGCCGGTGGCGGTGTATTCCATTTGGGGCGTCAGCCCGCGCTGGCCGCAGTCCCAGGTTGGGCCGCGCCGGGTTTTTGCCTTCCGGCCAAAGACCAGCCACAAGCCCAGCGGGATGGGCAGCAGGCACGCGGCCATGAGCACCATGCCGACGGTCGAGATGGTGCCCGCCTTCCCGGAGAGGGCTGATAGCACCAGGCCGTTGTTGAGGCTGACGCGCGGCCCGAGTTCCAGGCCGGTGAGTTGCTGGGTGACCGGATCGAGCAACCGGATAAGCTGGGTCGGAAACAATCCCAGCGCCACACAGGCCAGCGTGAGCAGGGCCATGCCAAGGCGCATGGAAGGGCCAACCTCATGCGCGCGGGCGGCGGGTTCACTGCGGGGTTGGGCCAGGAATGTGATGCCGAACGCTTTCACAAAACATGCCGCCGCCAGGGTGCCTGTCAGGGCCAGCATCGCGCCGCTCAAGGGAAACATCAGCCGCATCAGGCTCTCGGTGGTGCCGAAACCCTGAAGGAGCGCCTGGTAGGTGAGCCACTCGCTGACGAAGCCGTTGAGCGGGGGCAGCGCGGAGATGGCCACCGCGCCGACGAGGAAAAACATCGCGGTGTCCGGCATGCGTTTGGCCAGCCCGCCCATTTCCTCCATGTTGCGGGTGTGGGTGGCGTGGAGCACGGAGCCCGCGCCCATGAAGAGCAGCCCCTTGAAGGAGGCGTGGTTGATCGTGTGGTAAAGTCCGGCCACCAAACCCAGGGCGGCCAGCAGGGGATGGCCGGAGTGGAGAAAGAGCAGGGCGGCTCCCAAACCCATCAGTATGATGCCGATATTTTCGATGCTGTGATAGGCCAGCAGGCGCTTGAGGTCGTGTTCCATCAGCGCGTAAAGGACGCCCAGCACCGCGGAGACCGTGCCGGCGGTCAGGACGGTCACGCCCCACCAGAGCGGCGGCGGCCCCATGAAATCGAACAGCACGCGGATCAACCCATAGATGCCGCACTTGATAATCACGCCGGAGAGGAGCGCCGAGACGTTGCTGGGCGCGACTGGATGCGCGACCGGCAGCCATATATGCAACGGCACAATGCCCGCCTTGATGCCGAAGCCGAGCAGGAACAGGATGAACGCCGCGTCCCGCTTGCCGGCCGCCATTTTCGCTCCGATATGGTGCAGGCTGGCGAAATTGTAATCGCCGGAGGCCTGGTAGAGCAGGAGAAAACCCAGGATGATGCATCCCGCGTCGATGTGGGCCATGATGAAGTAGAGCACGCCGGCGTCGCGCGTTTCGGGTTGCTCATGCTCGAAGCTTACCAGGCAATAGGCCGTCAACGCCGTCAGTTCCCAGGAGATGAGAAAGAGCCAGATGTTGTCCGCCACGAAAAGCAATGTTGTGGCCAGCAGCAGCGCGTTGAAAAACGCGCCCAGCACGCCGACGTTCTTGCGTCCGAAGTAACTTTTCGCATACCCGATTGAATAAATCGAAAGCGCCAAGCCGAGCAGGGAGACAATGACAAGAAAGAACGCGCCCAGCGGGTCGGGCCGGATGCTCAACTGGATGTAGGGGACCAGGGGTGGCAGCAGCGTGATTTGAGGCCCCGCCGCGCCGGCGGACAGAAAGAGTAGGGCCGCCAGCAGGCCGATCAGAGCGGAGAGGGCCGCCGCGCCGAAGGAGAAAGCGTTGGCCAGTTTTTCGCGGCGCATGAACAGCAACCCGCCCACGGCCCCGATGCCGTAGCCGCACAGAGCCAAAACAAGCAGCGTGTCAGGTTGAAGGTTCATGGCGATGCCAGTTGATGAGCGCGTCGCAAAGTTCAGGCGACGGCTCTCTTGAGCAGATCGGGCTTCGCCTCGGATCGCAGGGTGATGCGTTGAAGCACTTCGAGCATCCGGGCGGCGTCCGGGGCGGCGTGGAGTTTTTCCACCAGACGGGTGTCTTCGGCCAGGCGCGCCAGGCCGGAATTGAGTTGCAAGTACTGTGTCGCATCGGTCGCCGGAACCGCGATGAGAAAGACCATGCGGACCGGGCGCGTGGCTTTGGCGCTCCACCCCAGCGGACCGTCGCCGCGGCCGAGGGCGAAACAAACCTCCTTCAATCCCGGCACGCGCGCGTGCGGAAAAGCCATTCCGGCCTCCATGTCGGTGTTGACGAGGAATTCCCTGTTGAGTGCCGCGTGGTAAAAGGGAAGCAAGTCCGGCACGCGCTTCTCGCGCTGCATCGCCTGGCTAAGCTCCTGGATGACGCCGGCAACGTCCCGGCCGCGCAAGCACGGCACAATCAGTCCCAGACTGGTAAAGTCGGCCAGAGTCATGGTGGTGTTCGGATCGGCTGTGAAACTAAGAGGCTTGCGCGACCGCTCTTTGGCGGGTTCCCGCGCCGCGTGCTTTCACGGGCGCTTTCCTGGCGGGCGGGGCCTCGATCACGGGGAGCAGTTCGCTGTCCGGCAGGTAAAGATAGCGTCCGCAGTTGTCGCAGATGTGAACTTCGTCCGTGTAAGCCAGACTGGCCTTGGTCCCGGAACTGATCTGCAAATGACATTCGGTGCAGACGCCGTGAACAGCCCTGGCCACGCCTTTTTTGCCGCGCGCGATGAGGCGGTCGAAGTGGGCGAGAATGGGCGCGGGCACTTTTTCGCGCAGTTTCAGGATTTCCGCTTCGTCCTCAAGGGACAGAGCAATGGCTTGCAATTGGAGTTTCTGCAAATCGAGCATGACCTGTATCATTTGTTTCATCGCGCCATACAATGCAGGCGCCGTGCCAGAAAATGGGGTCCATGTTGTAAGTCGCTGGCGCAGAGACGGTTTGTGCGCGCAAATAGATCCAGCGCCGCGTCCGCCGCGCCCCTCATTGGCCGCCTTGTGCAATCTTTGCACTCATCCGCCGGCGTTTGTGCAAGCCGCCAGGGCAATGAGTCCGGCCAGATGGCGCAGGCAAGGTTGAGGGCGATCCCCGAAGAATTCTATCCTGCGCACCCAGCACGGCGGGTTTGGAACACAGAAGTGACGATTGAAGTGCTTTGGGAACCTCCGGCCTATTGTCCCGCAGGGACACTCCGACAACAGCCCAACGTTTCAACGTTGGGGCGCACATCCGGCGTTGCACAAGTCCCGAAGGGAGGGCTGAGACCACTCCAAAAAGTCAGCCGTCCCTACGGGACAGGGTCGCAGGCGCATCTACCCAGAGCGGCAAAGCCGCAATCAAAAGGGTTTTGAACAAAAGCAAACGAAGGAAACGAAGAGGAAAAGGCGGCCTGGAAAATCTTCGCGGAAATGCGCGATTCTTTACTATAGTGGCAAATATCGCGCTCGCCGGGGGTCAGTCCGCCGCGGGCGTTTCCCGTTCGTCGATCAGGCCGTATTGCCTGAGTTTGTATTGGAGGGAGCGGCGGCTGATGCCCAGAAGTTTGGCGGCCTCCTCCCGATTGGAGGTGGAATGCGTCAGGGTCTGGCGGATGAGCAGCTTCTCCACTTCCGCCAGCGTCATGCCGGGGCGGATGGCAAAGGACGCGGCGGTTTGGTCGTGTTCGCGGAGAAAATCCGGCAGGTCTTTCACCTCAATGGCGCCGTCGCGGCAGGTGAGGACCAACCGCTCAACGACGTTGCGCAGTTGGCGCACGTTGCCCGGCCAGGGGAATCGCTGGCAAAGCCGCATGGCTTCGGCGGAGAGCTTCTTGCGCCGCCGTTTGTGTTTGGCGGTGAAATGTTCCAGGAACGAGGCCACGAGCAGGGGCACGTCTTCGGGGTGCTCGCGCAGGGGCGGAATCGCAATGGGCACGATCTGCAAACGATACCAAAGGTCTTCGCGGAACTTCCCCGCCGCGACGATCTCCTGAAGCTTCTTGTTTGTCGCCGCGACGATGCGGACGTTGACGCGGATGAGTTTTGTGCCGCCAACCATGCGGAAGGCGCCGTCTTCCAGCACGCGCAGAAGGTCGCCCTGTCCCTTGGCGGAGAGATCGCCGATCTCGTCCAGGAAAAGCGTGCCGCCATCGGCCAGTTGAAAGCGCCCCGGCTTGTCCGCGACCGCGCCCGTGAAGGCGCCTTTGACGTGGCCGAACAATTCGGCTTCGAGCAACTGCTCGTGAAGGGCGGCGCAATTGACGGAGATGAAGGGCTGGCCGGCGCGCGCGCTCTTGATGTGGATGGTGCGGGCGACAATTTCCTTGCCCGTGCCGCTTTCGCCTTCGATCAAGACGGTGACATCGCTGCGGGCCAACTCGTCGGCGAGTTGCGCGACCGAGCGCATCGCCTGGCTGTCGCCGACCAGCAGGCCCGTCTCGGAGCGTGTTTGCACCCGCAGGCGCAATTCACTGTTTTCCGCGACGAGGGCCTGGAATTCCAGGGCCTTGAGCACGACGGCCCGCAAGCGGCGCATGTCAAGCGGTTTTGACAAATAATCGTAGGCGTCCTCCTTCATTGCCTCGACCGCGCTTTCGATGGTGCCGTAAGCGGTCATGAGGAGGAAGACGGTGTCGCGGCTTTTTTGCTTGGCTTCCTTGAGCAATTGGAGGCCGCTCATGTCAGGCATCTTGACGTCCGTGAGGACCAGGTTGTAGAGGCGCTGGCTCATCAACTGGAGAGCGGAGCGGGCGTCGTTGGCGGCATCGACGGAATAACCTTCGCGCGTGAGCGCTTCCTGGAGGCCGGCGCAAAGGCCGCGTTCGTCATCGACGACGAGGATATGGATTCCGGATTTAACCATCGGGGGCGGCCTTTCCGCGCAGCGGGAGATGCAACACAAAGAGGGCGCCGCCGCCGGGGGCGTTGGCGGCCTCGACCGCGCCGCCATGCGCGGAGATGATTTGCTGCACTATCCACAGGCCCAGGCCGCTGCCTTCCTCCTTGGTCGTGAAGAAAGGCTCGAAGATGGCCGATTGTTTGTCCGCGGGAATCCCAGGCCCGGTGTCCCGCACTTCGATTGACAGGGTGTCGGGCCGCCGGTCGCTTGCGGCGTTGACCTCGACGCGGCCGTCGCGTCCGACGGCTTGGATGGCGTTGATGAGCAGATTGAGCAGGGCCTGGGTGAGTTGCGCGGCGTCGGCGCTCACCTGGGGCAGGGCGTCGGGCCATTTCATCCGGATGTCGATGCCGCGCGCGGCGGCTTCCGGGCGGAGCAATTCGCAGACGTGGCCGATGACCGTGGCGGGTTGGACCGGGCGCAAATCCAGGGCCGACGGCCCGGCGAGGCTGAGGAAATGTTTGACGATGTTTTCCAGGCGGTGCAATTCGCCGTGGATGATTTCCAGGCGGCTGGCGGTTTTCTGGCGGATTTGAGGGGCGGCGCGGGCCAAATCCTCCTCCAGCAATTGCACATGGATGTCCAGGGAACTGAGGGGATTGCGGACCTCGTGAGCGAACCGGGCCAGGAGGCGGGAGAGCAGGAGTTGTTTCTCCTGCGCCGCCAGTTGGCTCACATCTTGTCCGAGGGCCGTTGCCAGAATCCGTTCCACGCTGGCGACGGTATCGGAAAGCCGGCTGGAAATCCAGCCGGGAGGAGCGAATTATTCTGGCTTGACTGGCTAGAATTTGGCTTTTACTTTATCCACATGAGAAATTGGCCCGTCCAGGACGCGAAGAATCAATTGAGCCAGGTGATCGAACTTGCCCGCAGCGAAGGACCGCAAACCATCACGCGTCATGGACGCCCGGTGGTGGTGGTGACCTCGGCGGAGGATTACAAAAAGCTCCGTTCTCACAAGGAAACGCCCCTGCAATTCTTCTCGCGGTTCAAGGGGTTTGGCCTGGACCTTGTTCGCGGCAAGGATTTGCCCCGCAAGATCGAGGCTTGATGTTTCTCCTCGACACAGCGGCCATTTCAGAACTGGACCGGCCTTGTCCGAATCCCGGGGTGGTCGCCTGGTATTCGACGGCGGACTGGAGCGATCTTTACCTGAGCGTCATCACCGTCGCGGAAATCTGGCAGGGGATTGCCCGGCTTCCCGCCAGCAAGAAACGAAGATCATTGGAGGCTTCCTTTGATTTGATTCAAGAGAGGTTCGCGGAACGCATCCTGGCGGTGAATTTCGCAATCGCGATGAAATATGGCGCAATTCAGGCACAGGCCGGTCCGTTGCCGGTGCTGGACACCCTCATCGGCGCAACCGCAATCGTCAATGGCCTTACGGTCGTTACGCGCAACGCGGCCGACATCGCCCGCACCGGCGCTCTCATTCTCGATCCCTGGCATTGAGGCGCGGCGGCTGCCCGGGCCAATTCGCAGTTGCGTTGCGCGCGGGTGAATCCCGATTTATGCTGACGCCGTGTTATCGCGTTTTTTGGTGATCGTCGGGCTGATGATCGTGTTGGATGCGGCCTGGTGGATGGCGGCCATGCGCCTGTTGAAAAGAAGGCTTTGGCGGGTCCTGGCGACTCTTTTCATCGCGGGCCAGATCGCGGGGCTGCTTTCGATCATTTGCGGGCGATGGTGGCAGGTGGACTGGCTCCGCCAGACACCCAAGGCCGTGCTCACGGCGGTCATCATCTGGCATTTCTTTGGTCTGGCTGTTTTTCTGCCCATTGGATTCGTGCGCGTTTGCGCGTGGGCGGCGCGGAGTCTGGGCCGGCTCATCGGAGCGCGCCCCGTCCGTCCGGCGGCGCCTGCCGGCGGCGGGCATGCGTTGACGCGCCGGGAGTTCATCGGCGCCGGCGCGGCGCTGGCCCCGCCGCTGTTTACAATAGGTTTGACAGGAGTGGCGCTGGCGCAATTGAGCCGTTTCCGCGTGCGGCGGTTTACGCTTTCAATCCCGGCGCTGCCCCCCGCGCTGGACGGTCTCACGCTGGCGCACGTCAGCGATATTCACGTGGGCACGCTGACTTCGGGCCGGGTGTTGCGCGAGATGGTCAACGCGACCAACGCGCTGAGGGCCGATCTGGTGCTATTGACAGGCGACCTGATTAACGACGCGCTGTCCGACCTCTCCGAGGGCATCTCCATTGTCAAAGCGATGGAGGCTCGTTACGGCCGATGGATGATCGAAGGCAACCATGATTTGTTCGAGAACGCCGCTGAATTCGAGCGGCGCGTCAAGGCCGCCGGCGTGCCCCTTCTGTTGAATGAGTCGGCGGTGGCGTCAGTTCGCGGGCATCCGGTTCAATTCCTGGGCTTGCGCTGGATGCGCGGCGACAACCAGCGGCGCGACCAGGTCACCGCCGGCTGGGTGCGCGAACTGATGAGGCAGCGCCAGTCGGACGCCTTCCCCATCCTGCTGGCGCATCATCCGCACGCGTTCGACGCCGCGGCGGCGGCGGACCTGCCGTTGACGCTCTCCGGGCACACGCATGGCGGGCAAGTGATGTTGGACAGCGAGCACGGATTCGGCCCGGCGATGTTCCGTTACTGGTCGGGCCTTTACGCGCGCGGACGTTCGCAATTGGTCGTGTCCAACGGCGTTGGCAACTGGTTCCCCATCCGGATCAACGCCCCGGCGGAAATCATCCACCTCACCCTGCGCCGCGAAAATTGAAAAGGGGCGGTGAAAAAAGGCAAAGATCAACGCAAAGAGCATAAGGCGCTTTGGGAAATCCCTTGATTTACAGGCTCGAATGACGCATCATTACTCATAATGGTGAGCACCGAGACAGACATTCTAATCAAGCGTGCCGCCGCCGAACTCAAGTCTGCCGGCGCGATGGAGATATACATCTTTGGCTCCGCTGCCAAGGGGACGTGTGATGCCACATCCGATCTCGACGTTGCGGTTTCCGGCCTGCCCCCGTCGATCTTCTATCGCATGGGCGCGCGCGTCAGCGATTTGGTCGGTCGTTCGGTGGATTTGATTGATCTGGACAGGGAAACGCCCTTCACCCGCTACCTCCGCGCGGAGAATGAACTCGTTCGCGTTGGATAAATTTCGCAAACAGCAGGCTGCGGAACGCGAACAATTGCGGCGTCTGTTCTCGGGAATCCACCCGCTCCTCGCCAAATGCCGTGACACGGCTCCCACGGAAATCGAACTGTCCGCGCTGGCGGCCACGCTCCATTCCTTTTACACGGGCGCGGAAAACATCCTCAAGCGCGTGGCAATGGAACTGGATGGCGAGCCGGTGCGCGGTGATGCCTGGCATCGGCAGCTTCTGCTGCGCATGAAAACGCCGACGGCACGACGGCCGGCGTTGCTTTCGGAAAAACTTCACGACACGTTGAATGAATAGCTGCGCTTCCGCCATGTGTTTCGTAATGCCTATTCATTTGACTTGGATTGGCAGAAAATGTCTCCTTTGGTGCTGCGCTTGGAAGACACATTTCAAAAGTTGGAAAATGCGTTGGACGATTTTCTGAAATAAACCGCGACTCGTTTTTGGCCCCCTTTGCATTTCTCGAAAGGAAAGTGCGCTTTCATTTATTGTGTACAGCATCCTCCGCGCCCTTTTCATTTTGATCCGCCGGGCGGTTGGCGCGATGGCGGAAACTGTGCTCAAATGGAGACGTGCCTATCCGCAAGGCTAAACCAGTCCGGCCCATTTGCGGCCCACCCAATAAAGAGTCAGCAAAGCCAGGAGAAGGCCGCCCCAGGCGGGTTCGCTCCAGAGACGGATGCGTTTGTCCACCGGCTTGGGATCGGGCAGGAGCGAAATCTGGCGCACCATTTTGTCGAGGTCGGCCGCCGGGAAAACCGCCCCGCGCGTGATCGCGGCGATCTCGTTGAGGACCTGCGCATTGACAGGCTGGCCCAACTTTTCGATCAGGGGCCTGGCGACCAGCAGTTCCGTCGTCAATTGCCTGCCGTCAGGTTCGGAGGCGACTTCGATTCTGTATTTGCCCGCTTCCCGCGCGGTGAAGCCGGACTTGAAGGCGCCCCATCCACCCTCGACTTGCGCGAAGTCCAATCGTTCCATCCGGCCGGAGGGGGCGGTGACCATGCCGGCGACCGGGCCTTTGTCAATAGGAAATCCAGAGGTGTCGAGGATGGTGGTTTGCAGGAAGACAAAGTCGCCCGCGGCGGGCGTCTCCGGGCTGTAGGCCAGGCGGATGCCGTCCTTCTCGGAGAGGTGCCGCTGGTGGGCCATCCAGCGGACGACCTGGCCCCAGAAGCGGTAATGGAATTTGTCCTCGACGCCGCGGCGCCAGCGCCAGGCGCTGTCCGTGCCCAGGAAGAGAACCTTGCCGTTGCCGGCGGCGCGGGTGGCGAGCAGGGGCAGGCGGCCCCACTGATTGCGCATGGTGGAATGCACCGCCAGCACTTCCGAGCCGGGCCGGCTTTTCTCGACTGCCGCGGACCAGAAGAAGCCCGGCAATTGCTTCCACAGCTCGTCATTTTTCGATTCGTCGGAATCGAAGCGTGTCAGCCAATGCCGTTTGCCGGCGGTGGTCAGGGTCAGTTGCGATTCATTTTCCAGGGCAACGCCGCCCGGTTTGGAAGCATCCAGCTCGACCGGATACAAATCCTTGAGCGGACCGTTCAGGAGCGTGTTCTCGCGCCCGCGCCGGCCCGGCACAAAAACCAGGCCGCTGCCCTGCTCCTCAACCAACCCCTTGAGCAGCGCCGCGTCGGTGTCCGTTAATTCGCCGTCCCCCATTCCGACATCGCCCAGAAAAACGACATCGTAAGGAGCCAGGGCTTGCTTGGTGTCGGGGAAGGCGGAGAGGTAGCCGGCGCCCTGGCCCGGCCCCAAATCGGGATGCCAGAGCAAAGAACTCAGCTCGACGCCCGGATCGCGCGCGAGGGCGTTGCGCAAGTAGCGGTATTCCCAACGGGGCAGCGAATCGACCACCAGCACCTTGAGCTTCTCGACCCGCACCGCCATGTGAAAGACGCTCTGATTGTTGTCCGCGATGGCTTCATCGGGTTCAACGGGGAGCTTGACGGTGGCGGTGACATCGCCCGCCTGACGGGGCGACCAAAGAATGGCGTCCTCGACCTCGCCGTTGGGCGGGATAATGATCGGCTTGACAGCGGATTCCCCGAAATTGTCCGTGATGGACACGGCGGTTTTGACCTCGCGCGGGAGATGGCTGGAGACTTTGAAGGAAACGGCCATTTCCTCTCCCAAAAGTCCGTAAGCCGGGGCCGAAACCGTTTCCAAAATCAAGTCCGGCACCGGCGTCTCGCGTCCGACTGGCACGGCGAAGACGGGGATGTTCAGCTCTCGATACCGCGTGGCTGTTCCCAGGGGCGATTTGCCGAGGTTCCAATCGCCGTCGCTCAAGAGCAGGACGGATTTGAGGTTTTTGTAGCGGCGCAACGCGTCTTCCAGGGCAAGATCGAGGTCGGTGCCGTTCAGGGCGTTTTCATTGGTTGAAGGCGCGGCGAAGGCGTCCAGGGAAATTTTGGCGCGAGCCTGCAAGGGCAGCCAGAACTGCCGCCTCATCTGGTGCTCCAGCCATTGCCGCCGGCTGATGACGCCGTTTGTGGCGGCCATGTCGCGCGTGTTCATGCTGTCCGAGGCGTCGGCCAGAATGGCGATTTCCGGCAGCGCCGCCGGCGGCAAAGTCTTCACGTACTCGGGACGCAGCAAGGTCAGGGCAAGGAGGGAAACCAACACCAGACGCAATCCTTCCAGCCGCCCGGCGACGGAGCGATTGGCGGCGCGCCGCCAATTGGCCCAGCACAACCAGACCGCGACCGCCCAGAGCACCACGGTGGGAATAAGGACCGAAACGGGCGCGGCCAGGGAAAGACGGTTCATGCCCTTTGCTCCTGGCGGCGCGAGGTTTTCGAAGCCGGACGGGCCGCGTCCGCCCGGGGCCTGGCCGGCGGGAGAATCAAGAATCCTTCCGCAATCAGGAGCATGAACATGGCAAAGGCGAAAAGCCGCCAGATTTCACCCTGGAAACGGCCCGCGCCGAAGGAGCGCTCCTGCCATGTTTGCACCGGCAGACCGCCAAAAAGCTTCCGGGCTTCGTCGCTGTCAATCATTTCGGTATCATCCTCCGCCGGCGGGCGGTTGACGGCGATGAGGCGGCTGTCCGAGCGATACACTCCGGCCTGCCAGCGAATGTCCCTGGGCGCGATGGAATCGACCGAAACCCACTGGCGCTGCTGATCGGTCGCGCTCAACTCGCCGCAATTGACGGTGGAAACTTGTTGCAACCGGCGGCCGCCGGCCAGCAGCAGCCGTTGCACCATCGGCACGAGCACCGGCCCTTCGCCCAGGCTGGACCAGTCCGACTGCGGCCGCGCGGCGCAAAAATAAACCTCGCCCATGCCGGCGCTTTGCCGCGTCAGAAAAGCCGCGCCGTCCTCGAAGGCGGCCATGACATTCTTGGGGCCTGTGATGGCCTGCCGTCGCGCGAAGGAGGTTTGGGAGAGCGGCAGGCTGAAATGTTCGTCGCTTCGGGCCAGCGGCCCTTCGTCCTCGTTCCAGCGCACGATGCGAAAGCCCTCCGGCTCCGCGGAAGCCTGGGTATCGCCCCATCCCGCGCCGTTGAACCGCCGCCCGTCCGCGTGGCCTGGCGGAAAGAAGATCACGACGCCCCCCTCGGCTGCAAACGACTGCACGCGCTGCGCGTCCGCCGCGTCGGGCAACGGCGCCTGCCAGATGAGCAGTGAGACGCCGTCGAGAACGGCTTTGGAGAACTCCAGATTCGACACCCATTGCGCCGGCTCGTTGCCGCGGGCCGCGCCGGCGTATCGCAACGCGCGCGCCTCTTCCTTCTCCGCGCTCACCGTCAGGGCTTGCATCGGCGTGTCCGGCCCATAGACGAAATAAGTCGAATTGTCTCGTTCGTTGGCGTCCGCCGGCAGGCTGAAGCTTCCCCAGCCCCCCTCGCGGTGCGCGCCCAAGTCAATCCTGCGCCGCCAGCGCAAAGCCGGCCCGTCCAGCGCGACCTCCGTCTCCGAGCGGCTGCCGTCCAGGGTGAGAGTGACCGGCAGAGAGGCCGGGGCGTTGCGATTGCGCGCGACGTCCAGCACCACTTGCAACTCGGACGCCGCGCCGAGCGGACGGCGCACCAGTTCCTGGATGGAAATGGAGGCGTTGGCTTCCGGGGGCTGATTGAGTTCGAGCAGGCGGAAGCGGACCTTTTGCGACAGGCCGCCGAATTGGGCGAGGATGCTTTTCCACCGGGCATCCTCCGGCATCCAGTTGCTGCGCTGGTTGTCGGACGCGATCCAGATTTCGGATGCGCCCGCGCGGTTTTCGACCAGCCAGTCGAAGGCGGCCCGGAGCATCGCGGGCAGGTCGGCGGCGGTATCGGTCGGCCCGGTGACGGGCAATTGAGCCAGGCTGGAGGCGCGGGCGATTTCTTGCGGGGCCCGCGTGGCGCTGTCAATAAGGACGAGATGGCTGGTTTCCTCGAATTCCCGCGCCGCCTGCGTCAACATCTGGATGGCCTGCTGGCGCTTGCTGATGCCGCTCGCGCGCGTTTCCATGCTCGCCGAGCGGTCCAGCAGGATGACGATGGCGTCCGGCGCGGGCGAAAGCGCCCAACCGACCCAGCCGCCCGCCAGGGGCCGCGCCAGGAACAGAATGAGCGCGGCCACTGCAAGGACGCGGCAGGCCAGGAGGAGGAACTGGCGCAGCTTGGTGTGCGCGGTCGAACTGCGCGTGGCCGAGAGCAGGAACCGCATGGCCGCCCACGGTTTGGGGCGATGCCGCAGGCGATTGAGCAGGTGGATGAGGATCGGGGCAAGCACCAGCGGCAAACCCAGCAGCACGTATGGTTGCAGAAACGTCATGGGCTAAACGTGGCCGGGCATTTGCCTTGCGCTCCTATTGATGCGACGCCGCCAGCGCGGCGCGCTCGACCAGGAAATCCGCCAGCACCTTCTCGTAATCCTCGTCGGTCACGACCCGCCGGTAATCGGCGCCGAATTCGTGGCAGCCGGACCGCAGCCCTTCGAGAAACAGCCCGATCTGCCGCAGATACTCCTCGCGAATTCCGGCCGGCTCGGTGACGATGCTGGCGGAACTTTCCAGATCAACAAACCGCAGCGGGCGGTCGAATTGGAATTCCAGCTCCGAGCGGTCCAGCAGTTGGAACAGCGCCAGGTCGTGCTTTTGAAAACGCAAATGCTGAAAGCAATTCAACAGCGGGTCCAATTCGCAAAAAAAATCCGAAAGCACGATGACCAGCGCCCGCCGCCTGACTTTCTCCGCGACGCCATGCAGCGCGGCGATCAAACCCGTCGGGCCATGTGCCCGCGCCTTTTCCAGCGCCTCAAAAAATGTGCGCAGGTGGGCCGGATTCCGCCGGGGCGGCACCTCCAGGAACGTCTTGCCCGCCGCGCACACCAGGCCCACGGCGTCCCCCTGATGGGCGGTGATGTAGGCCAGAGTCGCCGCCAGGCGCTTGGCGTAATCGAGCTTGTTGAAAAGGCCGCTGCCAAAATTCATCGACCCGCTGCAATCCAGCACGAAATAGCACCGCAAATTGGTTTCCGCCTCGAATTCCTTGAGGAAGAACCGGTCCGTCCGCGCGAACACCCGCCAATCCAGCCGGCGGATGTCGTCACCCGGCACGTAATTGCGGTACTCCGCGAACTCGACGCTGGAGCCGCGATGGGGGCTTTTGTGGAGGCCGGAGACCGAGCCTTCCATGGGCGAGCGCGCCTGCAACGTCAGGTGCATCAGGCGATTGAGCGCCTGCGAATCCAGATACTGGGCCGCCTCAGCCACGATGCTTCTCTCCCCCAATCTCCTCCAGCAGCCGCGTGATGATTTGCGGGCTGCCGACCCCTTCGGATTGCGCCTGGAAATTGGTCAGGATGCGATGCGTCAGCACCGGCGCGGCCACCGCTTCCAAATCCTCCATCCGCACCAGGTAACTGCCGTGCAGCACCGCGCGGGCCTTGGCCCCGCGAATCAAATACTGCACCGCCCGCGGTCCCGCTCCCCACGTCACCCATTTCTTGATCCACTCCGGCGACTCCGCCTCCTGCGGCCGCGTCCGCCGCGCCAGATCGACCGCCAGATCGTAGATGTGATCGGGCACCGGCACCCGTTGCACCACTTCCTGGAACGCCGTGATCTGCGCGCCGTCGATCTGCTTGCTCAACTCCCCGGGCGCCGCGCCCGTCGTCTCCCGCGCGATCCTCCGCTCCTCCTCCCGCTTGGGATAATCCACCTGGATGAAAAACATGAACCGGTCCAACTGCGCCTCCGGCAACGGATACGTCCCCTCCTGCTCAATGGGGTTCTGCGTCGCCAGTACAAAAAACGGCGACGGCAGCGGAAAAAACCGCCCCGCCACCGTCACCCGATGCTCCTGCATCGCCTCCAAAAGCGCCGATTGCGTCTTGGGCGGCGTCCGGTTGATCTCGTCCGCCAGGATGATGTTCGCGAACAGCGGCCCCTTGACGAACACGAACGCGCGCCGTCCGGGCTGATCGGTTTCCTGGAGAATATCCGTCCCCGTAATGTCCGAGGGCATCAGGTCCGGCGTAAACTGGATGCGATTAAACTGGAGCGACATCGCCTGGGCGAGGCAGTTGACGATGGTGGTCTTGGCCAGGCCGGGCACGCCCATCAACAAGCCGTGACCGCGCGCGAGCACGCAGATCAGCAGACGTTCGATCACGGCATCCTGGCCGATGATCACCTTGGCCAATTCCGCCCGCAGCTTCCTGTGCGTCTCCCGCAACCGGTCGATCGCGCTCACGTCATCATCGGAAAGTGCTCCGGGCGCGGCGGTGGCTGGACGGGAAAGATTAGCCGGCGATTGATCGGTCATAAATGCCTCCTAGTGAAGACGCCGCCAAGCGGGAGGTCAATTCCAGAATGAAATTATTGGGAGACGCGGGTGCGGGACAGAGTTCTTCGGGGCTCGACCTCACCCCGACCCTCTCCTCCAGGAGAGGGAGAATCATCGGCCGTCCACTTGAGATTCCGACGACTGCATTGGCCGGGCACGCCACGCAAAACCAAGGCCGTGCGATACCTGTTCCTTCTCCCAAGGGGCGAAGGCTAGGATGAGGGCGATCCCCCAAGAGTTCTGTCATCCGCTTCCGCTCTTGCCCTATTCCGGCCCGTTCGGCTCCTTCTGGACGCGCTTCTGTTCCAGCGCGGCAACATAGTCAAACACGATTCTGGCGCATCGGTTACACGCCACAATCCAAAAAATGTTTCAATAAAGAATGAACGGAAATTTCCCAAAGCTGGCGAAACATCGGCGGAAGGAACCAGAAAAGACGCGGCTGCCGCGGGGGTCGCGGAATGGTTCAAAAAGGGCCGTCAAACAGACTCAAAAAAAGTGTTGTCACCGGGCAGTTGAAAACCGGCCACTCCAAGATTGTTTATGCGCATCAGGTTTCCTGGCGCAAGCAAGCGATTTTTCAACTACTTTTTGTCTGGTGACGCAGCCGCTGACGACGCCTTATTTGTATCTGAGCGAATCGGCTGGCTCCCGTTCGCTGTTCCGCTTTGTCCGCCCGCATTCGTCGCCGGCTTCGAGGCGTTCCAATTGAGGCTCTCAAGCAGTTGCTGCAGGCGTTGCAAGTCTGCCGGATCCTTCAGGAGCTAGGTCAAACCTTCAAAAGCCATGTTGAAATCCAATCGCGGCACAACGATGACGTTCGTATGCGCCGCCAGGTAGTCCAAATAATTGCGAGCGATCACGGTGGCTTCGTCAAGCTGCTTTTTAGAAATTTTCCCCCGCTTTTGAAACTCAGGAAGAAATCCAGTATCCGTATTCAGAGTGGTCAAGAGCATCTGCCTGGCCCTGTTCGTGTCGCCATGGTCCAGAGCATGGGGGATTCGAAGATGTATCCCCGCTTCAGTCACCGCATTCAAGTGTGCTTGCGCATAATCAGAAGTGTCCTTCCGTCCCTCCCGATGGTTCCTATCGTCAATAATCGAGCCTATTCCCTCGGGGTCATCGAAACCTTGCCATAACGACTTAGAATGCTGAACTCGAGGCGGAATTGCTCAAGGGTGTCGAGGGTTCGTTTACGCCATATTCGTCGGAAGTTTTGATAATAGGGGAAAAGGGTATCGGGAAGTTAGGGACTCGCGGCGCTCGCCCGATAGCACCTTAGTTGCGGGAGGGGCGAGCGCCTGCGAGACCCTGAATCATCGGATCAAGTAATCCCAAAACCCTGTAAGGCGACTCAACATCTTTAGAAGAGGACTTAACCACGGATGAACACGGATGGACACGGATAAAAGAGTTCCCATCTGTGAAATCAAACTGCGCTCACGCAAAGCCGCAAAATAAATGTCTTCCTCTGCGCCTCCGTGACTCTGCGCGAGAAAGGCTGTTTGGTCTTGGGCTGGTGTTCCGGGGTTTTATCCTCTGGCAAGCTCTGGCAAGTTACCCCCCCCCTCATCATTCCTCGTTGTGGCGGCTTGGACGGCCTTTGTCCAACCGCGCGGGTCATAATCGGGTCAAAGTTATGGCAGGGCCGGGGCAAACCGGCTATGTTAAATGGTAACGGCACCTTATATGAAACCGGCCGGCGCCAGCGGCATCATCGAATTGCGACGCCTCTTGACGGAACGCTTCCCCCAGGCGCGAACCTGGGCGGAAAGCGCGCCGCTCAAGACGCCCTCCTTTCTGCCCACGGGTCTGCCGCGCCTGGATGCGTTGCTGCAAGGAGGCTGGCTCAAAGGCGCCGTCACCGAGGTGAGCGCCTCCGGGCCGGGGGCGGGCAGCGCCTTGTTGCTGCGCGCCTTGTTGCGTCAGTCCCACCGGGCGCGCCAGTGGATGGCTTTGATCGACGGCCGGGATTCCTTCGATCCTGCCGGGGTGGAGGCGCCGGTTTTGTCGCGGCTTTTTTGGGTGCGGTGCCAGACGGCGGAAGAGGCGTTGAAGGCGGCCGATTTGCTGCTGCGCGACCGCAATTTCCCGCTCGTCGTTCTGGACCTTAAAATCAATCCCGCAGTCCAATTCCGCAAAATCTCCGGCGCCACCTGGTTTCGATTGCAACGGCTGGCCCGGCAAAACGGGACGCCCCTGGTCGCCCTGACGCCGCGCGCGATGATCGCCGGCGCCGAGACGCGCCTGACGCTGGAAAGCCGTTTCACGCTCGCTGCCTGGCCCCTGAGCGAGGAGGGCCTGATGGGCCAGTTGAAATTTGAACTGGCCCGCGCCGCCGAAACCGGGGTCGTCCAAGCCGCCGGGTAGGCCATATAATATAAAACCATGTTCGCCGTCATCCACCTTCCCGATTTCCAGTTGCAGGCCGCCTTGCGGCTTGAACCGGAGTTGTGGTCGCAGCCGGTGGCGCTGCTGGAGGAGCCGCCGGCCAAGGCGGTTGTCTGGCAAATGACCGAACCGGCCCGACAGGCGGGCGTCGTCCGCGGGCAGACGGCCACCCAGGCGGCGGCCCGGCGCTCCGGGCTGCTCATCAAATCCCGCGCGCGCGCCCAGGAACAAACCGTCGCCGGCCTGCTCCTTCAATGCGCCGCCTGTTTTTCCCCGGCCGTCGAGGCGACGGCGGAGGGGGTTTGCACGCTGGACCTCAAGGGCCTGCCATTGGAGGGCGAGCCGGAGAGGTGGGCGCAAACGATTATTGACTCCCTGGCCCGGCTGCAACTCCAGGCACGGCTGGGCGTCGGCGACACCCCGCAAATCGCCGCTCTGGCGGCCCGGCGGGCGCGGCCTTTCTTGCGCGCGCGCGACGCGGGCGAATTCATCGCGGCGCTCCCTCTGGCGGACCTGGAGCCGTCCCCGGACATCCTGGAAATCCTTCAACTTTGGGGCATCCGCACCGTCGGCGGGTTCCTCGCCCTGGGCCGGGAAAACCTGGCCGAGCGTCTCGGCCCCGAAGCGGTGGAACTTTTCGAGCGGGCGGCCAGCCGCCAGGCGCGTCCGCTCCATCTGGCCGTACCCGATGAGACGTTCGCGGAAGCGATGGATTTCGAGCCGCCGGTCGAAACGCTCGAACCGTTGCTCTTCGTCCTGCGCCGCTTTGTCGGACAATTGGCCCGGCGCTTGGAGATGGTCTATCAGGTCGCGGCGGAACTGAAATTGCATTTGGACCTCTCTTCGGGCGCGGCCTGGGAGCGCCTTTTCCTCGTGCCCGCTCCGACCAGCGACGTGGAAACGCTCTTCCGCATGTTGCAAACCCATCTGGAAAATGTCCGCACCGACGCGCCGATCGTGGCGTTGCGGCTGTGCGCCAAACCAGGCCGGGCGGCGCGCCATCAATTTGGTTTGTTTGAGGCCGCCCTGCGCGATCCGAATCAATTTCACGAAACCCTGGCCCGTCTCACCGCCCTGCTGGGACCCCGGCGCGTCGGCACGCCACTTTTGGAGGAGACGTACCGGCCGGATAGTTTCCGGATGGAGTTGGAGGGCCTGGTGGCGCCGCGCCCAGACGAACCCGCGTCCGGCGCGGACGACCCGCCGCCGGCCGGCCCGCCCCTGAGGCGATTCCGGCCTCCCGCGCCCGCCGTGGTGGAGATGCGCTCCGAGCGGCCGGCGCTGTTGCGCAGCGGGCCTTTCACCGGCCCGATCTCGCGGGCCAGCGGGCCGTGGCGGGCGTCGGGCCAGTGGTGGGACGCCCAGGGATGGGCGCGCGAGGAATGGGACGTGCAAACCTGGCGGGGCGATTTGTTCCGCCTGGCGCGTCAGGACGAACAATGGTTCGTGGATGGGATATTTGATTGACAATGTACGCCGAACTCCACGCGCGCAGCGCCTTTAGTTTTCTGCGGGCTTCCTCTTCACCGGAGGACCTCGCCGCGGCCGCCGCCGGGCTGGGGCTGCGCGCCCTGGCCCTGTGTGACCGGGACGGCCTTTATGGCGCCCCGCGTTTCTGCCAGGCGGCCCGCGAACAGGGCCTGCGTCCGATTCTGGGCGCGGAAGTCACCATGGAAGACGGCGCGGTCCTGCCGGTGCTGGTGGAAAACCGCGCCGGCTACCAAAACCTCTGCCGCCTGCTCACCCGCGCCCACTTGCGCGCCCCCAAGGGCCAAAGCCGCGTCCTCTGGAGCGAATGGCCTGAGTTCGCCGCCGGATTGATCGCGCTGACGGGCGACGACGAAGGTCCTCTGACTCGCGCGATTCGGGCGGACCGGGCGGGCTTGCGGGGTGTTCCCAAGCCGGCGGGGGTCATGGAGCAACTTCTGCGCATCTTCGGACGGGACCGGCTCCACGTTGAAATCCACCGCCACCGCCGGCGCGGTGAGGATGTTGTCAATTCCATGCTGGCGGGCGTGGCGGAATCCTTTTCAGTGCCGCTGCTGGCCGCCAACGGCCCGCTCTACGCCCAGGCCGCCGGGCGGCAGGCGCTGGACGTGTTGACCTGCATCCGGCATCACAGCCATTTGGACGCCGCGGGCAAATTGCTGGCCCCCAACGCCGAGCGCCGTTTGAAAAGCGCGGAGGAAATGGCCGCCTTGTTTTCGGACCTGCCGGAGGCGGTGGAAAATACCGCCCGGCTGGCGGAGCGTCTGACCTTCAGCTTGTCGGAGTTGGGCTACGAGTTTCCGCGCTACCCCGTGGCGGCGGGCGAAACGATGGAAGGGGTCTTGCGGCGTCAAACGCTGGCCGGGGCGCGCGGGCGTTACGACGGGGCCATCCCTGCCAAAGTGGGGCGGCAAATCGAGCAGGAGTTGGCCGTCATCGAAAGACTCGGATTCGCCGGATACTTTTTGATCGTGGCCGACTTGGTGCGATTCTGCCGGGACCAGGACATCATGGCGCAGGGCAGGGGAAGCGCGGCCAACAGCACGGTCTGTTTCTGCCTGGGCATCACGGCGGTTGACCCGCTCAAATACCATACGCTCTTCGAGCGTTTTCTGAGCGAGGGACGCAAAGGCTGGCCGGACATTGATCTGGACCTGCCCAGCGGCGAGCGGCGCGAAAAGGTGATCCAGGAGGTGTATCGGCGCTACGGCCCGCACGGGGCGGCCATGACGGCCAATGTCATCACCTACCGCGGCAGGAGCGCCGCGCGCGAAATTGGCAAGGCGCTCAATTTTTCGACCAGCCTGCTCGACCGCTTTTCCAGTCTCTTTGGCAGCGGCGATTATCCCCACACCCTGGACCTGACCGAGCAAATGGCGCGGGCCGGATTGCCCCGGGAACATCCGCGCGCCGCCGCCTTTGCCGCGCTCTACGCGCAAATTCATGGCCTGCCCCGGCATTTGGGCCAGCATTCCGGCGGCATGATAATATGCCAGGGCAAATTGAATTCCATTGTCCCGCTGGAAAACGCCGCGATGCCCGGACGCGTCGTGGCGCAATGGGACAAGGACGATTGCCAGGACCTGGGCATCATCAAGGTCGATTTGCTGGGCCTGGGGATGATGTCCGTGTTGCAGGAGGCAATATCCTTGACAGTACGGCGCGGCCATCCCGTCGATCTGGCAAAAATACCCAACGACGACCCCGCCACCTTTCAATTGATGTGCCAGGCGGACACCATAGGCGTCTTCCAAATCGAGAGCCGCGCCCAAATGGCCACCTTGCCCCGCCTCAAACCCAGATGTTTCTACGACCTTGTCATTGAGGTCGCCATCATCCGCCCCGGCCCGATCCAGGGCGACATGGTGCATCCCTATCTGGCGCGGCGGGCGGGGCGGCAAGCGGTGGTGTATGACGACGCCCGGCTGCGGCCGGTCCTGGAGCGCACCCTGGGCGTGCCGCTTTTCCAGGAGCAACTTCTGCAAATCGCCATGGTCATGGCCGGCTTTTCCGGCGACGAGGCGGAGGATTTGCGCCGCGCCGTCAGCTCCTGGCGCTCCGGCGAGCGGATGAGGAAGGTGACGGCCAAAATGCGCGCCAACATGGCGGCCCGGGGCGTCGCGCCAGATGTTATTGACAGAATATTGAAGGCGGTGGCGTCCTTTGCCCTTTACGGCTTTCCCGAATCGCACGCCATCAGTTTCGCGATCCTGGCTTATGGCAGCGCGTGGTTGAAGGCGCACCGCGCGCCCGAATTCTACACCGCCCTCCTCAATAATCAGCCGATGGGTTTCTACGCCCCGGCCACCCTCGTCCGCGATGCCAAACGGCACGGCGTCAAAATACGGCCCGTCTGCGCGGCGCGCTCGGAATGGCCGTGCGTCATCGAGGCTGATGACGCCATCCGCCTGGGGTTTTGCATGGCGCAAGGAGTGGCCCGCGAACAGGTCCAGCGCCTCCTGGAGGAGCGCGGCCGCCGCCCCTTCGTTTCGATTGAGGATTTTAAGAGGCGGAGCGGATTGAGCAAAGCCGGCGCGCGCGTCCTGGCGGAAATCGGCGCCCTCAATTGCCTGGCCCGCCACCGCCGCGACGCTTTGTGGCAGGTGGAGAAAGAGGTGTTGGAGGAGGACCTGTTTTCCTGGGCCGCACGGCAGGGCGGCGCCGCGCCCGCGGAGGAGGATTCTCCCTTGGAGATGATGGCGGCAACGGAGCGGCTGCGGGCGGATTACAAGCGCCTGCAATTAAGCACCGGCCCGCATCCGATGGCGCTGGCGCGTCCGCAACTGGCCGGCGTCTGGCGGGCGGGCGACCTCCCGGCGGCGCGGCACGGCCAGACCGTGCGCATCGCCGGCAACGTGATCTGCCGGCAGCGTCCCGGCACCGCCAAGGGATTTGTCTTCATCAGCCTGGAGGATGAAACCGGCGTGAGCAACGCCATTGTCACTCCCCAGTTATTCGAGGAACTGCGCCTGGTCATCACGCAGGAACCCTTCCTGGAAATTGAAGGCCCGGTGCAAAACACCGACAACGTCATAGTAATCAAAGCCCGCCGCATCGCCGCCCTGGCGTCCGGCAAACTGGCCGCCGCGGCCTCCCACGATTTTCATTGAGAGAGAAATAGCTTTAAACTCCGGGCGGGACGGAGTACTAAAGGCGCCCATGCGATTTATCGCGCGAATTATTGAGAAGTTGCAGCGGCATCCCAAACGGGTGGTTTTTCCCGAAGGGACGGAGCCGCGGGTGTTGCAGGCGGCGCGGCAGTTTTATTCGCTGCGCCTGGGAACGCCGGTGCTGCTGGGAGACCGCACGCAGGTCAAACAGGCGGCGGCGGCGTTGAATGTTTCCCTCGAGGGCGTCCGCATCATCAACCCCGGTGAAAGCGAGGATCAGCCGGCGTTCATCAAGCGCTACGAACTGCTGCGGCGTTACAAGGGCGTGGAAGAAAAAGAGGCGCGCGAGACGATGCTCAACCCCAACTATTACGGCGCAATGATGCTGGCGATGCACCAGGTGGACGGCTTTATCTCCGGCGCCAATCAGAGTTCCGGGAGCGTGTTGCGGCCCTTGTTCCAGATTGTCAAGGTCGCCCCCGAGACGACGACGGCCTCCAGTTGCATGGTGATGGAAGTGGAAGACACGCGCTTTGGAACCGACGGGGTGCTGTTCATGGGGGACTGCGGCGTCATCCCCGAGCCGACGGTTCAGCAACTGGCCGAGATCGCCGTTTCCACGGCCCAGCTTGCCAACCAGTTGCTGGGCGTGCGGCCGCGCGTGGCTTTGCTGTCCTATTCCACCAAGGGCAGCGCGACCCATCCGTCGATTGGCAAAGTCCAGGCGGCGACGGCGCTGGCGCAGAAGATCGCGCACGACAAGAGGATGGAGGCGGATTTCGACGGGGAATTGCAGGTCGATGCGGCGCTGGTGCCGGAGATCGCGGCGCGCAAGCTGCCCGAAAGCCAGGTGGCGGGACGGGCCAATGTGCTGATATTCCCGGACTTGAACGCCGGGAACATCGCCAGCAAATTGATCCAGCACGTCGCCAAGGCGCACGCTTACGGGCAGATACTTCTGGGACTGGACCGTCCGGCCGCCGACGTGTCGCGCGGAGCCAACGCGCATGACGTGCTGGGCGTGGCGGCCATTGTCGGTTTGCAATCCATCGCCTACAAAGAACTCTACCCGCCCGATAAGGCGCAGGTTCCCCTTCCGTTACAATGACAGACTCCGAGCATTCCCGATCGGCGCCGACCTTGAACACCACCACGCCGCGCATTTTCATCGCGGCCACCCGGCAGAACGAGGGCAAGACGACGACCTCGCTGGGGTTGCTCGCCGCGTTGCAACAGTTTTATCCGCGCATCGGCTACATCAAACCGGTCGGGCAGCGCTTTGTCGAAATCGAGGAGCAGAAGATCGACGAGGACACCGTGCTCATGGACCAGGTGTACCGGCTGAATTGTCCCCTCGTGGATATGAGCCCGATCGCGGTGGAGCCGGATTTCACGCGCAAGTATTTGCAGTCGTCCAATAACGACGTTCTGGTCAAGAAGATTGTGCGGGCCTTTGACCGCGTCGCCTGGGAAAAGGACTTTGTTCTATGCGAAGGTTCCGGGCACGCCGGGGTCGGGTCGGTTTTCGACCTCTCCAATGCCCATGTGGCCAAGATCATGGGCGCAAAAGTGGTGATCGTCAGCCAGGGCGGCATCGGCAAACCCATTGACGAGGTCTATCTCAACCAGGCGGTCTTTGACCGGGAGGGTGTCGAGATCATCGGGGTCATCTTGAACAAGGTCACTCCCGACAAGCTGGAGTATGTCACGGAGTTCGCGCGGCGCGGACTCAAGCGCAAGGGGCTGGAGTTGCTGGGGGTCCTGCCCTATCGCCAGATTCTTTGCAACCCCACTTTCGCCGCCATCCAGGCGGAGACCCGCGCCTGCCCCCTCAACGCCTGGCAGGGCGACGACAATTTGATCAAGAACGTCGTCATCGGAGCGATGGGCGCGCAAACCGCCATCGGCCATTTCAAACGCGGCACGCTGGTCATCACCCCAGGCGACCGTGAGGACATCATCCGGGCCGCGGTCGCCAGCGCCAGCGAAGAAGGCCGGTGTCTGGCCGGGATGGTCCTGACCGAGAAGCTGATGCCCGATGAGGGCGTCCTGGGATTGATCGAGAAAGCCCCGTTCCCGGTGCTGCTGTCCGAGGACGACAGCTACGAAGTGGCCTCGCGCGTCCAGAATCTCATCGTCAAGACGCGCGCGGCGGACACGGAGAAGATTTCCGTCATCCGCGACCTCATCGCGGAGCACGTCGATGTCAATAAAATTTTACGCGCGCTTTGACTGGGTGTCGGGATCAGGATTGGAATCAGGAGGAGCCGCCGGGAAAAATAGAAGTTGAATCGCGCGGGAAACCGATTAGTTATTGCCGAGGAAAATGCAAACAAAGTGAAACTCACCGACCTGAGAGGCATTCTGCAGTACATCCCGCGATTTCGCGAGAAGACGTTCGTCATCAGCGTCGATGGAGCGATAGTGACGAGCGAAAACTTCGCGAATATCCTGCTGGACGTGGCGGTGCTGCGCTCCTTGAGCATCAAGGTGCTGCTGGTCCACGGGGCGTCGGCGCAGATCGAAACGCTGGCCCGGGAACAAAACTTCCAGCCCTCCGATCTGGAGGGCAGCGGTATCACTGACGAGGGGACCCTCAAACTGGCCCTGACCGCCGCCAACCGGCTGACCCACGAGATTCTGGAGGGCCTCAGCGCCAACGATATCCGCGCGGCCAGTTGCAACGCGCTTATCGCGCATCCGATGGGTATTATTCACGGCCAGGACCATCTGTTTACCGGCAAGGTCGAGCGCATCGACGTGGAATTGCTGCAAGGCTTGCTGGCGCAGGGAGTGGTGCCGGTCCTGCCGCCGCTGGGGTTCGACGGTGACGGCAAGACCTACCGGGTCAATTCCGACGCGGTGGCCCTGGAGGTGGCCAAGGCCCTGAACGCGACCAAGCTCATTTATATCACGACAATCGACGGCTTGATTTACCAGGGGCGGCTCATCCCGCAGATCCTGGTGGCGGACCTGGATCAGTTGTTGAGCCACAACAAGAGCGGCTTCCCGGCGGAGGGCTATTCCAAGGCGCGCAATGCCGCCGCCGCGTGTCTGGCGGGCGTGCCGCGGGTTCACATCATCAACGGGCGGGTCGATGAGGCGCTGCTCACGGAGGTGTTTTCCAACGAGGGCATCGGCACCCTGGTTTACGCCAACGAGTACCAGCAAATCCGCCGCGCCTTGAAGAAGGACATCCGCGCCATATTACTGTTGACTAAAAACTCGGTGGCGACTGAGGAGCTGGTCAAGCGCACCCGCGCCGGCATCGAGAAGACGATCAACGAGTTCTACATATTTGAAACGGACAAGAATCCCGTGGCGTGCGTCGCGCTGCATCAACTGGACGCGACCAAGGGCGAACTGGCCTGTCTCTACGTGAGTCCCTCGCATGAGAACCAGGGCATCGGAACGAAGCTCATTGCGTTTGTCGAAGCCAAGGCGCGGGAACTGGGCTGCACGGAACTTGTCACCCTGTCCACGCAGGCTTTCACCTATTTCCAGTCCAAAGGCGGCTTCAGCGAAGGCGCTCCCGAAGACTTGCCGCCGGAGCGGCGCGAGAAGTACGAGCAGAGCGGGCGCAATTCAAAAATTCTCGTCAAAAAACTGGCGCCCAAATGAAATGCCGCCACGCCTCATTCCCCGCCGCGGCCCTGCGCGCCTGCGCCCGCCACGGTGTCAGGCCGGCCCGGTATTTTCTGGTCGTCAACATTGCGCGGCAAACGACCTCGCTTTTCGAGCGGCGGGGCGGGGGATATGAGTTGCGGAAAATCTTCCGTTGCTCGACCTCAAAGTATGGCGTTGGCGAAAGGGCTGGGTCCAACAAGACGCCGCGCGGCCTGCATCGGGTGCGCGAGAAGATCGGGGGAGGCTGGCCGGTCGGCGCGGTCTTCAGGGGTCGATTGGTGGTGGGCTTCACCTGGAAAGGGCAGCCGCTGGCGCCCATTGCCCATCGCATTCTGTGGCTGGACGGTTTGGAGGAGGGTTTCAATCGCGGCGGCCATGTCGATTCGCGCCTGCGTTACATCTACATTCATGGCACGGGCCAGGAGGCCAATTTGGGCCGGCCCGATTCGCACGGGTGCATTCAATTATCCGCTGACGATCTTTTGCCTCTTTACGACAGGCTGCCGGAAGGCACGCTGGTGTGGATAGCCGAACCCGGCGCGGTTTGACATTCGGACGCGCTGGGCGTATGTATCCGGGCGTATTTATTATCTATGAAAACACTTCACCGCTGCCTTTGCTGGATTTCCGCCGCCGTGTTCGCGGCCGCCGCCACTCCGATCCTGGCCGAATCCCTCCCCCTGAAAGTGGGCGACACCGCCCCGCGCGTCGCCGGCCGCGACCAGGATGGCGCGAAGTGGAAACTCAAGGACGACCTCGGCAAGCAGTTCGTGCTTCTCTACTTTTATCCCAAGGACGACACGATCGGATGCACCGCCGAAGCGTGCGGTTTGCGGGACAGGATTGGCGATCTGAAGCAGAAGGGAGTCGCGGTCGTGGGTGTCAGTTTCGATTCCGTTGAGAGCCATAAGAAGTTCGCCTTCAAATATGACCTGAGTTTTCCGTTGATCGCCGACACCTCCGGCGGCATCGCCAAAGCCTATGGCGCCCAGGCGGATGAGACCCTTAAAATCGACCGCCGCGTCAGTTTCCTCATCGGATTGGATGGCAAAATCATTCACATCACCGATTCGCCGGACCCGTCGGCGCATTTGCGCGAGATGCAGGCCGCCATCGCGAGCCTGGGAGCAAGACCCGCTCCATAAGGCTCACGGTTGAGCGGTGATCCATCCGCCGCCCAGAACCAAATCAGCGTCGTAAAAAACGCAGGCCTGTCCCGGCGTGATCGCCCGTTGCGGGACGTGCAATTTGACGGTCGCCGTCCCGTCGCCCGTTGCCCGGATGGTCGCGGGTGTGCCGGGGTGGTTATACCGGATTTTGGCCGTCACCGCCATTTCCGCCGGCGGCGCATCGAAGGGAATCCAGTTGCACCGCTCAACATTGAAGGCGTCGCGATCCAAGGCGGCGTCGTCTCCGACCACGACGCGATTGCGGGCCGCATCGAGTTCGATGACGTAGAGGGGTTTGGGCGCGGAAATGCGCAGTCCCTTGCGCTGGCCAATCGTAAAATACTCGACTCCTTCGTGCCGGCCAAGCACCCGGCCTTGCAGATCGACGACCTCGCCCTCATGCGGCTGGGCGAGCTTGGCGGCGGAGAGGAATTTGCCGTAATCGTTGTCCGGCACAAAACAGATTTCCATGCTCTCCTCTTTCTCGGCCGTTTTCAACTGGCGTTCGCGGGCGGCTTGCCGCGTCTCCTGCTTGGATTTCTCGCCGAGTGGGAAGAGGGCGCGCGCGAGCTGGTGCTGCCGCAGCGAAAAGAGAAAGTAACTCTGGTCCTTGCGCGGGTCGCGGCCTTTTTTCAGGAGCGTGCGCTGGCCATCGGCGCTTTTTTCCAGCCGGGCGAAATGTCCGGTGGCAATGAAGTCTCCGCCCAATCGGCGGGCGCGGTCGAGCAACGCGCCGAACTTCAATTTCTCATTGCACATCACGCACGGATTGGGCGTGCGCCCGGCCTTGTATTCCTGGGCGAAATAGGCGATGACCTGCTTTTGGAACGTCTCCGCTTCATCGACAAGGTAGTAAGGAATGCCCAGCTTGTGGCAGACGGCGCGCGCGTCGCTCACCGCCTGCGGGCCGCAACATTTGTCCTCCGCCCGCGACACGCAATCCTGCGGCCACAGCTTGAGGGTGATGCCGACAACGTCGTAGCCCTGCTCCAAAAGCAATGCCGCCGCCGCGGACGAATCCACGCCGCCACTCATCCCGACAATCACCCGCGTTTTGGCCACAGCCGGCATCGGATGCCAACATACGAGCGAAGCGGGAGGCTGTAAACCGGCGATTTGGTTTCCCCTATCGCCTCCTGCCGGGTTGCACGCGAATGGGCGGAGGGACGGGAATCCCGCGCGGTCGCGGAAGCGGGGGCGGAATCGGCGGCGGAACGGGCGGGGAAACGGACGGCGGGGCCGGGGGCGCGCCGTGCGCCGCGCTCGAAAAAGCGCCTGAAATCTCCCGTTTCATATCGGAGAGGAATTGTCCCGCTTGCGTGACAGTTTCGCCGATCTTGGAGTCGGGGAATTTCATTTCGCCAATGTCGAAAGCGCCGCGGGCCGAGGAGGAACCCACCGTCGAACCGACCTCGGGCAAATCCAACGCGGGCTGGACGGTGCCTCGATCCAGAGCGTCGTAGCCGTTGACCACCCAATCCAGTTTCCCGTTCTGAATATCGACCATCAGGCCATGCACGGGGATTTTGGGGCCGATCAAGGGGCTGTGTCGGACCAGGTCCACGCCGCGAATGACGTTGGCCTGTTCGCTTGCGAAGAGGCCGAAATACTCCGAGAGGTTGTCCGGCAGATGGAGGCGGTCAACGCCGAGGGCCTTGAAGCGGGCTGTCAAGTCCGCAACGGTCGTCTTCCGCACCTGGCAGTCGGTGTGGCCGATGACGGCGATCTCGCGCCCGCCCTTCACCGCGCACGCCAGCGCCAGCGAACGCATCGTGCTGCTCAACGGACCCGTCAGGATGTTGCCCGCGTTGCGCAGCCAGATGAAATGCTCCTCCGGCAGGGCCAGGACTCCGGGGAAGAACCGGTTCAGGCGCGGGTCGATGCACGTCAGGGCGATGACCGGCAGTTCGCCCGTAAAATCCGCCACATGCACGCCGGCCGACTGGTCTCCGGCCAGCGCGCGGTGATTCGCGTCAATTATGGCATCAAACAGGCGCATACGCGGTCTTCATCAAATTCAGTGGCGGCGCGTCCATGCTAAGCCTGGCCCGCCGGTTTGCCGGACGACTCGCTCATGGCCCTCTTGAGAGCGGGAACCTGTTCCAGGAGTTTCTCGAAGCGGATGCCGGTGAGGCTCTCGATGACGGGCGGAAGCTGGCTGATGATTTGGGTGATATCGCCGGTCAGCTTGCTGGCGCCGCCGCCGGGGCCGCTGCCGCTGTTGATGATGACGATCTTGTCCGTCTTGGACAACGGCTCGCTGATCTTGCCGGCGACTTCCGGCAGGATGCGCACGATCATTTCGATCACGGCGGCTTCGTTGTATTGTTTGAACGAATCGGCCTTGAGCTTCATCGCCTGCGCCGTCGCCGCGCCTTGCGCCTCGATGATCGAGGCCTCGGCCAAACCGCGCGCCTTGTTGGCGTCCGCCTCGGCCAGGCCGGTGGCTTTGACAACGTCGGCGGATGCGAAGCCCTTGGCTTTGGCGGCGGAGGCCGCGCCGGCCGCTTCGGTTTCCAATTGGAACTTGGTCGCGTTGGCCAGTGTTTCGACGCGGTAGCGTTCGGCATCGGCGGGCTTCTGCACGTTGGCTTCCAGTTCGCGCTGTTTGCGAAGGATTTCCTGCTGTTGCAACTCGATCTGCTTTTGCTTCTCGATGATGTTGACCTGGATTTCCTCGGCCTTGACCAATTGGCCCGTCTTGAATTTTTGCAGGTCGTAGGCGAGGTCCGCCTCCGCTTTCTTCTGGTTGACAGCCGCCTGGTACATCGCCACGTTCGTCTGGTAGTCGCGCTGGGCCTCGGCGATTTTGGTGTCCGCCACGAACTTGGCTTCCTGCCCGGCCTGGGTCGCCTGCGCCGAGCGGATCATCGCGTCGCGGTCCGCCTCGGCCTGGGCGATGGTCGCGTCGCGTTTCACCTGCGCGATCCGCGGTTTGCCCAGGGCGTCCAGGTAACCCTGGCCGTCCCGAATGTCGCGAATGGTGAAACTGACGATGCCCATTCCCATGTTGGCCATGTCGCCCGCGGCCACTTCCTGCACCTTCGAGGCGAAGGCGTCGCGGTTCTGGTAAATGTCCTCCACCGTCATCGTGCCCAGAATGGCGCGCAAATGGCCTTCCAGCGTCTGCGTCGCCACGCTCTTGATCTCGTCGATGGTCTTGCTCAAAACCTGCTCGGAAGCGGTGGCGATGGATACATCGTCGCCCTTGATCTTGATTTGCGCCACGCCATCCACTTTGACCGGCACGCCCTTGCTGGTATAGACCTCGGGCGTTTGCACGTCGATGGTGAGCAATTCGAGGGAAAGGACATCAACCTTTTCAAAAACGGGCCAGACGAACGTGCCGCCGCCCTTGACAATCCGGAAGCCGCGCGATTGCACGGTGCCGTCCGCCTCGACAAATTTATGTTTGTTGCCCGAGACGACCAGCACTTGATTGGGGCCGACTTTGGTGTAGCGGCTGGCCCATATGGCGGCCAGCAGGAAAATGACCAGGACAATGCCGACGGAGGCGATGACCACCGTGCCGACTTTTCCGACGTTTTCAAGTAGGGCGAACATGACAGGGTGCATTCTATACCTTTGGGTTGGGGGTGGATGAAGGAGATGGCTCCACAAAGTCTGTTGAAACGAAAAACTGGGATTCGGCAATGCGCGTGATTTTGACGGTCTGGCCCGTGGCCACCGCCACGCCTTTTTGCTCCCGCGCGGGCGCCGTGTAACGGCTGCCGCCCTGCACATAAGCGATCTCTCCCACGCCCGATACCGGGATGGGTGAAATCACCGTGGCCATGTGCCCGACCAGCGAGCCGATGTGCCCTTCGCTCGAACTTTGGGTCTTATTAAACATGAGGGTGAACACGTACAACACCGCCCCGGCGATCACCGCCCCGCCCAAGAGCGACAAGGGCGTGGAGATCCACACGTTGCTCGTCGCCGGAATGCGCGAGAAAATCAAACCAAATCCCCCGAATGCCGTGATGAACGAGCAAATCGTCGTCGGACTGAACATGGAGATGCCCGGCATGCCCGAATGTTCATAACCCGCCTCCGCGTGGCCGCCGGTGCCCAGATCAAAGTGGGCGTCGTGGCCGCCCAGATGGTGCCCGAAGAAGACGCTGAAAAGGGTAAAGACCAAGCCGAATAGAAAACAGCCTAAATAAACATACTGTTCCATAAGAGCATCTTTCCTGCGCGGCAGGACAACCGTCCCACCACGCGCCAAGCCTGCCAGAACGCCCCGCCCAAGTCACTTACAAAGTGACGCTCCTTTTTGTAACGGCTCCGGCTCGCTTGGCGACCCGCGAGCCAACGGCCAGGCGTGCCCCCAAGATTAAAGGTGCAACAGGGTGCAACTGCCTGCAATTTTGCGAGCAATCCGACCGCATGGTCGCGTCCTGAAGCGGGCTTGCCCGCCAACGCCTTGGGGCGGCGGCGGGTGCAATTTTGTCGAGTTGCCGGGGCGGGAACGGGGTCGCCGCGCGCATTTTATCATGCACA
>PLGF01000104.1 GCA_003138485.1 Verrucomicrobiales bacterium
TTGTCGGCGGAGCCGGTTGTGCCAGGAGCCGCACTGAACAGAACAAGGTCAGCAGGAGTGTGATCCAGGCGGCGCGGCAATGTTTCGGAAAGGTCTCCACGGCTCTGGGCAATGGGCGGTGTCGCTCCGCCGGAACATCGGTTGGTTGGCTGGGCATCGCTTTCCGACGGGGGTAAGCATTCATAGTGGTGGGGAGATTTCTGGTTTGCCGCAAGAAATGCGATTCTGGACCACAGCGGGATGTCGAAACTCGCCCTGCGACCGTAGGGAGCGCCAGACGGGGCGAAACCAATTGGCAATACTCGTAAGCCTCAGCGCTCCCGTTTGGACTGAACTTGAATCTGTTGCCGCGCCCCATGCTGCATTCATCGCGGCGCCATCATTATGCAATTTCTTATACAGAGGCAAGAAAAAAAAGGAAAAACTTTGGCCGCCGCCGGTTCCGGACGTAACTGCCACAGCACAAGAATCATCCGCGATGGAAAACAAAATACCAGCATGTTGCTGGTGTCCATTTCGCGGTCAATTCGCCTAGTTTTGGCGAGTTGTGGGAAAATCCAAACGAAAAGCAATTTTGGCGCACCGGAAAGTGATTGGTGAAGCGATCCGCCGCTACCGGAAGCGGGCGGATTTCACTCAGGAGAAACTGGCGGAAAAAGTCGCCCTGAATCCAAAATATGTTGGCGAATTGGAGCGCGGAGAGAAGATCATCTCCATCGAAGCTTTGCTCCGGGTTGCGAAGGCGGTCAAAGTTCCCATTCGTGAATTCTTTCGGGGCATTTAGCAACGGGGTCCGCAGATATTGCCGCCTGGAGCGGCGCGGGTTCATGCCCCGGAGCTGTGGTTGTTCCGGGATTTCACCCTTTGGCTGCTTCTTCTCCTGATTCGGGGGATGCGCAAAGGTCTGCAAATCGCCTTGAAATGCGTGAGGAGCGCGACATTATGCGTGATCTAATGTGGATATTATCGAAAAGTCGTAAGTGAAATATAGCATTGAAATCAAGTGAGGCGCGAAGCATGAACTGGCGGATGGCGACAAGGCGGGATTGTCGGGTTTTGGCGGAACTGAATCACCAGTTGATCGCCGATGAGGGGCATCGCAATCCGATGACGGTGCCGCAATTGGAAGGGCGTCTTCGGAGCTGGCTGGAGGAGGGATATGAGGCGGTGATCTTCGAGAAGGACGGCGAAACGGCGGCTTACGCGCTGTATCGCGCGCAGATTGAAGAAATTTATCTGCGCCATTTTTTCGTGGCGCGGAACCGGCGGCGGCAGGGGGTGGGGCGTGAGGCGATGGGTTTGTTACGCAGCCGGATTTGGCCGCCGAGCCGGCGGTTGGTGGTGTCGGTTTTGGCGCGGAACGAGGGGGGAATCCAGTTTTGGAGGGCGATGGGCTACAGGGATTATTGTCTGACAATGGAAATAATGACCGTTGGCGGGATTCCCACGCACGATGAGTGAGAAAGGGACGTACACAGAAATGCCTCAAATCAAGACAGTGTCCTGTCTCGAACTGAGACAGAACAGTGCCGGACGGCTTGGAAAAAGCCGACCAACGCTGGGCGGTCGCGGCTATTCTCTGCGCGACGGCGATCCAAAATGGAAACCGCCTTCATCCTCGTAACCCAACGGGGATTCTCTGCGGAAGGAAGTCCAGATTTTCTCCAGAACCCAGCCGCCCGCAATGACGCCCAGAACCACGCGTGCCAAAGTGATTTTGCTCATGGAAATAGAGGATAGCATGAACTGTGCCATATTAAACGGATCGGAAAAGATTGAGATTGCGACTATGATGATTGGGAATGATCAAGGGGAGCCAAGCGATGCCCGAAAACAAAATGAAACAAAAAAGTCACCCCGAAGTCACCGGGTTATTCTGCGAATTGGAGAAAGAAGAGAACCAAGAAAGATTGCGCAGCGGGCGGACTGCGCATAGACTGCGGGCCAGTGGAAATAAACAGCCTCAGAATTGAGGCGGCACGGCTAATTCAAATTTATGTCACAACATCGAAGTCTGCGGGCGGCCAGCGTCTCCGGGGCCAAGCGCAATGTCTTGAAACGGTTTGAGCGCGTCGAAATTCTCAAGAAGCGCGGACAATGGAAAGCTGGCGACCGGGTCACCGGCCTGCGCAAGACCAAGGGCGAGCCCTGATTTCCCGGTGGTCCGGCTGCAAAAATTCCTGGCGGAGGCCGGGATTGCTTCCCGGCGCGCCAGCGAGGATATCATCGTCGCCGGGCGCGTCACGGTCAACGGAGAGAAGGCCGCCCAATTGGGGGTGAAAGTCGATCCCGCGCGCGACCGTGTCGCGGTGGACGGGCGCGTGGTCAAAGCGCGGCGCAAACTCTATATTGCGTTGCACAAGCCGCGGGGGTATGTCTGCACGCGGGCGGGCCAGGCGCGGGACACGATCAGCGACCTGTTGCCGCGGGAATGGACCAGTTTGTATTCGGTGGGCCGGCTGGATTGCCAGAGCGAAGGGCTGATTTTTTTGACAAATGACGGCAATTTTTGCTTGAAATTAACCCATCCGCGATATGGGATTGGACGGATTTACGTGGCGACGGTGGAAGGCCGTGCCACGCCGGAGATGTTGAAGAAATTTACAGCGGGAGTGTTGAGCGACGGCGAAACCGTGCAGGCCCGACGCACGCGGTTGTTGTCGGCCAACAATTCGACCAGTGTGGTTGAGTTGGAATTGGCCGGAGGAAAGAACCGCGAGGTTCGGCGGCTTTTTGAAACGCAAGGCCTGACTGTCCGGCGCTTGCAGCGAGTGCAGATCGGCCCGATCAAGCTGGGCGAGTTGCCCGCGGGCCGATGGCGGGCGTTGACAGAACCCGAGATCAAATCTCTACTTGGCTTTTTATGAAACAGAACACTTGGTTTTTCCCGGCATTATTCTCACTGACCGCCGCGGCGGTCCTGGCGCAGGACACGACACCCGCTCCATCGACCAACGCCGCCCCGGTCGCCGCCGCTCCCACGATTGCCGCTCCGCCGCCTGCAACGGCGCCCGCCGCGGAGCCGAAGCCGAAACGACCGGCGCGGACCGTGGCGATCAAGAGCAGAACTCCTCTTGATCCGCCCGCCACCGCGCTCGTCAAAGGCGATTCCGTCAACGTGCGCGGCCAACCGTCTTTCAACGGCGAAGTGCTGGGCCATTTAAAGAAGGGCGAAACGGTCACCGTGGAAGAGGAGATCACTTTGAGCCGCCCGCCAAAGGACGAGCCGGCGAACTGGTCGCGGATCCTCATGCCCACAAACATCCCGGTTTGGGTGGACGGGCAGTTCATTGATGCCGATGCCCGGACGGTAAAGGTCCGAAGGGTCAGGTTGCGCGGCGGGCCGGGCGAGAATTACAGCGCCATCGGGATTCTGGAAAAAGGCACGGCGGTGACGGAACTTCGCCATGAAAATGGCTGGCTGGCGATCCAAGCCCCGACAAATGCCTTTGCGTTTGTCGCTGCGGAATTCCTGGACATTCAAAAGCCCGCAGTCGTCGCGCCACCGCCGTCCGAAGTCGTCAATGTCCCCACGCCTGTCGCCCCAACGCCGGCTGCCAGTGAGGCGCCAGCGGTCGCGCCCGCTCCTGCCACCCCTCAACCAGCTCCAGTCGCGCCCGCGCCAACTGCGCAAAGCGAGGCGGAGCAGGAAATGGCCGCATTGCGTCAAGCCGAGGCTGCGCAGCCGGCTCCCGTTCCCGCCACGCCCACGGCGGAAGCGGCCGCAGCGACGCCGGCACCCGCGCCAACCCCGGAGCCAGTGACGCCGCGAATCGTGACGCGCGAGGGTTACGTCCACAAGGCTTACAATATTCAGGCGCCTGCGGATTTCGAATTGCACGAGAGCAAGACGGACAGGCTGATTGATTATCTGCAGCAGCCGGCGGCCCTGAATTTCAACATATACATTGGCACCCACATCTCGGTGACGGGGCCGGAAATGATCGACCAACGCTGGCCGCGTACTCCTGTGTTGCAGGTCCAGAGCGTCAGTTTAATTCCTTGATGTCCGCCCCCAATGTTATTGATGGGCGCGCCATCGCTGAACAGGTAAACCAGGAAACCGCCCAGCGGGTCGCCAAGGTCAGGGCGCGCGGGATCGAGCCGCGTTTGGTCTTCATCCGCGTGGGCCAGGACCCGGCATCCCGCGTTTACGTCGGAATGAAGGAAAAGGTCAGTGCCCGTCTGGGCATCGCCACCCAAACCTGCGTTCTGCCGGAGAGTGCGCGCGAGGAGGACCTGCTGGAGATGGTCGCGCGCTATAACGCGGACCCGTCGGTTCATGCCATTCTCGTCCAATCGCCGCTGCCCCGGCAAATTTCCGAAGCCCGCATTTTCAGCGCTGTGGCGCCGGAAAAGGACGTGGACGGATTTCACCCGATGAATGTCGGCAAACTAATGCTGGGGGATCCGACGGGTTTCCGGCCCTGCACACCAGCGGGGATCCACGAATTGCTGATCCGTTCAGGTGTGCGCATCGAGGGCGCCGAGGCGGTGATTCTTGGCCGGGGGAACATTGTGGGCAAGCCGATGGCGGCGATATTGCTGCAAAAAGCCGTGAACGCCGGCGCCACAGTGACGATCTGCCACTCGCAAACGCGCGATGTCGCCTCGCACTGCCGCCGCGCGGATATTTTGATCGCAGCGATTGGCTCGGCACAGTTTGTAAAAGCCGGCATGGTCAAGCCCGGGGCGGTGGTGATTGACGTTGGGGTCAACCGCGTCCCGGACCCTGCCGCGGCGGGCGGTGCCCGTCTAGTGGGCGATGTGGATTTCGCCGCGGTCCAGCCCATCGCCTCCAAAATCACCCCCAATCCCGGCGGCGTCGGACCGATGACGATCGCCATGCTTTTGCAAAACACGGTGCGCGCCGCCGAAGGGGCCGCGGGGCTGAATCCGGCGCATTGAAACCATCCAATTGGCTGCAATATGAACCCATCAAGAATACTGCCTGATCTGCAATGCTCGTTGCTCTGTGAAGAAGTACGCCAGGAAATCAACGGCAATTTCCTCCTCATTGGCGTCTTCAACTCCCTTCGCGTTCCGCAACTGCCCGTTGTGGTGAACCTGTGCCTCTTCAACCGGTGGACGGCGGGTTTTGGGCAATTCGTTGAATCGGTGCGCCTGCTGGCGCCGGACCAGACTACGGTTTTGCGCAAGGGCGAAATCAACTTTTCATTGCAGGACGTTACGCATAATCGCACCACGGTGGGCTTCTGGGGACAGCTCAAATTTGAAATCGCCGGCGCCTATTACGTGGAAGTGTTGGTGGACGACGTGATGAAGATTCGATTGCCGTTCCTGGTTCAGGTCGTGACACCGGAGCCGCCGCCCACCGGCGGGCCAAAGAAGGGCCAATGACGGGCGCAGCCGATGGTTCAACTCCGCCGGCCGCAGCCTGGCAGCCGTTGACCTTTGGCGGAGTGGCGGCATTTGCCGGCGCGCGTCTGGCCCGCTTGCTGGTGGTCGAATTGCTGGTGGCGGTAGCCTTCAGCGCCACTCTGGTTTGGTTCCTGGGACGCAGTTACCCTCCTGTCATTCTGCAAGCCATCCGCAAGATGCCCAACACGGCCCGCGTAACCGCCGGTCAACTACAAGGCGTGTCGCAGACGCTTATTTCAGAGTCCAAGTTCCTGGCCATCGCCGTCACGCCCGAGCCGGGAAGCGAAATCGGACAGGGCGCCGACCTTCAAATCCAACTCCGCCCGACTGATTTGTGCGTCGGCTCGGTTTACAAGCCTGATTGGGGATGGGAGTTTGATTACGGAACGGCGACGACGATTGACTTGAGCCGAAGCAACCTTGAGCCGTGGTGGGGCGCCTGGCAGCCGGTGGTCTGGACGGGCGTCGCGCTCGGAGTGATTGTGCTGCTCATGGCGGCCTGGTTGGTGGTGGCGGCGGCCTATATGATGCCGGCGATGTTCGTGGCGTGGTATGCCGATCGAAGCCTGTCTTGGGGCGGGGCTTGGCGGCTGTCTTCGGCCGCGCTCATGCCGGGGACTCTGCTCATGGCGGCGGCAGTCCTGTCGTACGGCTGGCACGCCATTGATCTGCTGGGACTTTCCTTGTCCCTCGTCGCGCATTTCATAATGGGCTGGGTTTACCTGGTGGGCGGGGTCATCGCCGCCCCTCGTCTATTCCCCGTCGCCGACAAGCATAACCCGTTTGCGGCGTGAGACTTGCGGGAATCCCCAGGGGCGGAAACAGGCAGATTGCAATTCTGCGGATGGCATGGCTATTGCTAAATAACTGAAATGTGAATTGTGCAGTGAGACCGCCAATGCGGATGAAGTGATCACGGATATACCTTTATGTCAATCTACAGCGAATCTCAGATTCAGAACGATGAGCCTTGTGCTCATGCCGCCGTCGAGTTTCTCAACCGGAATGGCGGCATGGAGTCGGCTGCTTCCGACTTGGAGACGGTCCCGGCCGATTCGCGCTCTGCCAAGAAAAAGCACAATTCCCGGAGCAAACCTGCCAGGAGCCTCAGCAGCATGGCGCGGTTGCGGGCCGAGAACGAAGCTTTGCGCAATCAGGTTCTCAATCTGCAAATTCAGTGGGACATGCTCAAGACCACGCTAGGCGTGCTTTCAACCACCGTCTGCACCCGCGATCTGATCTAAGAAAATTGCGCCCTTTACATTCGGCCGCCAGACGCGCCCAGCTTCTCACCCGATGTGATGGGCGGCTTTGTGCAGCCGTTTCTTGATTGCCTCTTGCCGGTCCACGCCCAGGAGTTTGGCGCCCCATCGCTCAGTAACGTAAAAGCTGTCGATCGCCGCCCCTTTTTCCGTCAGAATTTTCGCAAGGTAGAGGTTGATGCTCAAATCAGCCAGCGCCCGCGACACGTCGTAAAGCAAGCCGACCCGGTCTTCGGCTTGCAAATCGATGATCGTCCGGTTTTCCGAGGTGGCGTTGTCTATCGCAATGACGGTCGGAATGCGTTCCCCTTCGAACGATTTGAAGCTGGCTGGCGCGGTCTTGGTCTTGGCAATGAGGCCGGGCAAATCGACCGGCGCTCCAGTCAGTACTTTTTGCACCAGGCTTTCAAAGGTGTCCCGCGTCTCCCGGCTGGCCGGCAAACCCGTTCGGGCGTCGGTTACGCAAAAGGTGTCCAGGATGACGCCGTCGGTGCGGGTCAGAATCTCCGCGCTGAGAATGTTGAAGCCCGCGGCGGTAAGGCAGCCGGTGATGTTGCTGAAGAGCCGGTCGCGGTCCCAGGTGCAAAGCGTCACGGTGGTATAGCCGCGGTCCGGCTCGTTGTGCCACGAAACGATCGGCGCCAGCGCGTTGACCTCGGTCTCGGACAATTGCAATTGGATGAAGCGGTGGACCTGCGTGACGTCGCGCAGGATTTCCGCGGCGTCATTGATTTGCCAATAGCGCGGCGGGACGCTGTTGAAATGCCCCTGGATTTCCGCGGGATCAAATGTGTGCGGCGCCATGCGGCGGACTTCCTCGACCAGCAAGTCGCGCTGCCGGACTTCAGCCAGGAGAAATTCCGTGCCGCCGTTCAGGACGCGGCGGGTCCGCTCATAGAGCTGCCACAGCACGGCGTCCTTGAAACCGTTCCAAAGCTGGTCGCTGGTTCCCATCGAATCGGCGAAGGTGTGGAGGGTGAGCATCACGAGGTTTTGGGGGCTTTGGATCTGGCGGGCGAAATTGCCGATCACAGCCGCGTCGTCCAAGTCGCGCCGCTGCGATATTTGCGCCATGGCCAGATGGTTCTCGATCACCAGCCGCAGGGTGTGGGCTTGGGCGCCGTCCAGCCCCAGCCGCCGGGAGACGCTCAGGGCGACGGAGCCGCCGATTTGCTCGTGGTGTCCGGTGCGGAAGGCTTTGCCGGAATCGTGCAGGAGGAGAGCCAGGTAAAGCAGAAAAACGTTTTCGACCTCCTTCGCGATCTCGGCATAGGCGGCGTAAGGCGGGGTCTTGGCGTTCCAGACGTGGTCGAGCTTTTCGATGCAGATCAACGTGTGTTCGTCGGCCGTGTATTGATGGTAGAACTCGTGCTGCACAAGGCAGGTGAGGCGGCCGAATTCCGGCAGGAACTTCCCCAGCAGGCCCACCTCATGCATCGCCCGCAGCACGGGGGCGACGTTGCCCCTCTGGTCGAGGATCTCCAGGAACGTTGCGCGCACCCGCGCGTCGCTCAGGAAAGACTTGTTGACCAGCGAAAGTTGGTTGCGAATGAGTTGCGCCATGGTCGGATGGAGCTTTAACCCGCGCTGTTGCGCGTGGAGGAAGACCCGCATCAGCCGCCGCGGGCTGTCCCGGAAAATGAACGACGAGACGGGGCGTATCTCCCCGTCCACAATCTTCAACCCATCGACCACCGGCTCTTCGGCGGCGGATTTCGACCGGAAAAACCGGCGGGCCAGCGAGAAAAGCCGCTTGGGCGGCGGGATCAGCGCCAGCCGCCGCTCGACGGTGCGGGTGATGAAGTCGATGTTGCGGCTGTGGTTGTAAAAATCGCCCATGAAGGCCTCGACCCGTCTGCCGGCCGAGCGGTCGTGATAGCCCAGATCCAGCGCCACCGACGGCTGCAGGCTGCGGCCCAGGACGTCCGAGGGGCGGTTGACCAGGTAATGCAGTCCGTTGCGCACTCGCAGGAGGAAGCCGTACGCGCTGTCAAGTTGTTTTCGCTCGCTGGCGCTGATCATTTCCTGCTCCTGCAATTCGGCCAGCGAGCGCGTTCGATACTTGAAGAAGGACATCCAGAGGAGATTCTGGTAATCGCGCAAGCCGCCGCAGCCGTTCTTGAGATTAGGCTCCTGCATGCAGGCCGAGTTCCCGTACTTGGCGCGCCGCGTCGCCTGATCCTCCAGGCGCGCCTGCATATAATCGTTCTCGAAGCCCATCACGCACTTGGCCATCACCGTGCGCGAAAGCCGCTCAAAAAGGGCGCGGTCCCCGGCGATGCAGCGCGCCTCGATGAGCGATGTTTTGGACTGCATATCGTTGTTGGCCACCCGCACGCAATCCTCAATCGAGCGCACCGAATGGCCGACCTTGATGCCCAGGTCCCACAACGTGTACAGCAAGCCATCGACCAGCGCACCCAGGGCGGGACGCGCCTTGCCCGCCACCACCATGTCGCTTTCATGCAGAAACATGATGTCGATGTCGCTGTGCGGATTCAGTTCGGCCCGGCCGTACCCGCCGATGGCGATCAGGGCGCAGATGGGCGGGGGTACCTTGGCCAGGTCGGGCGAGGAACCCCTCACGGCATCAATGATATAGCGCAGGAGAAGGTCGATGATGGCGGAGCGGGCGCGGCAGATTTCGCGCCCTTCGCCTCCGGCGCGGTGGAGGATTTTGAGGCGGTGCGTCTCCACCTTGAGGAAGTTCTTGTAGCGGACCAATTCCTGGCGGGGCTGGGCATGGGCTGGGAGAACCAGGCGCGTGGCGGCGCTGGCCTCAATTTTCTCGAGCAAAGTCGGCATCCGGCTTCAGGATAGGGCGGGAGCCGCCAAAGTTCAATCCTCCACCGTGGGCGGTGATCTCACCCTCTATCTTTTCCGCGCCTTTTGATTCATCCCGTTCTGGTGGAGGACGACGTCCGTCACCGCGCCGGTGGAGTCCTTCTCAAAGGTCAGTTGCGCATCGACCACCTTGTAGAAGAAATCCGCCTCCGATTCCGGAAAGACTTCATACTTGTCCTGCCCGGTCAGGCGCGCGAACAGATGGCCGCCCTCCCGCGTCACCGTTATCGTCACGGCGGCCGTCGAGAATTGGTATTGACCGACATAACTGTCATAAATGGCCGGATCGATCTGCGCCTCTTTATGAGCCTTGGGTGGCTGGAAGTCTTCCACGCCGGTGCGGTCGCCAAGGAGGAATTGGCCGATGTCGTCGATGTCGTTCGCGGAATTGGCCAGCACTACCACGGCCCGGCGCGGGTTTTTCTTGAGGCCGATGTATGAGTGATAGCCCCCGGTGCCGCCATTGTGCCAGGTCGTGCCGGGGATTTTCTCGATCTGCCAGATCAGGCCGATGCTTCTGCCGAGGCCGCTGCCGTGGCGCGGACGCTGCGTGAGCGCCATGGCGTTGGAAAGGCTGGAATTGGTCAAACCGGCGTTGGCCGCCAGAAACTTCAGCATGTCATTGGCCGTGGAACGCAGCCCGCCGGCGCCGGCCAGCGTCGGGATGTCCCAATTCTCGACCGTCGCGCCGGCGGCGTCATGGCCCGGGGCCAGGCGCGCCTTCAGTTCCGGCGCGAGCGTGATGCGCGTGCTGTTCATCTCCAGCGGATCGCACACGCGGCGCACCACCAGCGCCTCGTAATTTGTGCCCGCCCGCAATGCCAGAATGTGCCCCAGCAAACCGACGCCCAAGTTGGAGTACTCGAATTCGCCGCCAATGTCCCGTTTCAATTGATAGCGCGAAAGAAAGTTGTACAACTGCTCAACCGAATAGTCGGCGTAAGGATTGTTGCCGTCCTTGGGGTTGAAATTGTCCGGCATTCGGGGCAGCCCGGAAGTTTGCGTGGCCAGGTCCGCCAGCGTGATTCCCCGTCCATTGCGCGTGGGCGTCTTGACCGCGGGCGGCAGATATTTGCTTATCGGGTCATTTAACGAGACTTCGCCCCTGTCGGCCATTTCCTGCAAAAGAAGGCCGGTGAAGACCTTTGTCACCGAGCCGATCTCGAACAGAGTGTCACCGTTGACCGCTGCGCTTTGGCCGTTCTCACAAACCCCCTTGGCGAAAACTCTGGCGCCCTTCTCATCGACTATGCCGATGACAATGCCCGGCGCGCGCCGTTGCTGCAGGACGCATTTGTCGAGTAGGGTGACGATTTCCGAATCGGTTTTGGGCCTTGTCTGCAAGTAGAGCACGACAACCCAGACAGTCAGCAAGGCGGCGGCGCCGCCGATGAGCAAGAGGAGCACGAGGATCATTTTTACCGGATTCAATTTCATTTCATCTTATCGTTAAACATTCTCTTTAGGGAATCTGCAAACAGCGGCTTCATGGTTGCGCGCCGGGTTCGGGCGCGCCGCCAAGGAGCGTTTCCTTTTCGTTTTTCAACGGCAAAAGGTATTGGCGCACCGCGCGCCGGTTCAGCCGGTCGATATACCATCCCGTCAGCACAAGGATACTTTATATCATTAGTCGCGGTGGTTCCGGCAATTATTGCAATGGGGCGCACCCCAATTCACGGGCGGAGTGGGGATTAAACGCGTTCACGGCATACACCCTGTAAAGAAGTCATACTTATACTTTCCATGGTAATCACTTTCCGAACGGGTTGGATTAGTCGTAACATCTTTATGGCACGCATGTTATGTAAAACGGGCGGCATTTGACATGCTTATGTTGCAATGGTAGCGTGTGTGTACTTGAATGTGAACCACCAGCGCAGAGAGCGGCAGCCGAAAGGGACCGCACGAACTTTCGGTCACGCCAAGTTTTACCCACCATCTTAACATGAGTGAATCCATAGTGACTCCGCCTGTCAACGGCGGGACAGCAAAGGTGTCGAAAATATCCGAAGCAGTCATCCGGTTTGCCGGCAATTCGCAGGATGGCATCCAGGCCATCGGCGGTTTCCTGGCCCGCCTGGCCGGGCGCAGTGAACAGGAGGTCATGACTTTTATGACCATTCCCGCCACCATTTCGGGCGGCCCCTCCATTTTCCAGGTGCGCATCGGTTCGGGCGAGGTCTTGAGCGCGGGCGACGAGGCCGACGTGCTGGTGGCCTTTTATCCGCATTCCTACGAAGAGCATATCGGCGCGCTGCGCAAAGGGGGGATCGTGTTGTACGATTCCGACCACGTCCAGCCCAACCCCGAATGGGAGAAGCAGTATCGCCACGTGGCCGTTCCGATCACCAGCCGGACCGTTGAGGCGATTGGCGGCACGGCCAAGGACAAGGGGAAGAATATTTTTACGCTGGGCCTGGTGGCGAAAATGTTTGACTTGAATGTGCCGAAACTGGAGCGGTTGATTTCGGAGCGCTTTGGCGGCAAAGACGAGAGCGTCGTCAGAAGCGCGATGTCGGCCTTCCATGCCGGCTACGGTTATTCTTTGGGAGAAGTCCTGGAGACGTTCCAGTTCAGGGAGCCGGCCAGGAAGGACCGGCAGCAAGTTGTAATGACGGGCAACGAAGCGCTTGCCTACGGCTTGATCGCGGCGGGCATACGCTTTGGCGCCGCCTATCCGATCACTCCCTGGTCTGAAGTCATGGAAATACTCCGGCGCGAACTGCCCAAGTACGGCGGCACGTTCGTGCAGTGCGAAGATGAGATCGCTTCGGCTTGCATGGCGATTGGCGCGGGATGGGCCGGGCGGGTCGCTGTCACCGGTTCGAGCGGGCCGGGCATATCGTTGAAGGGGGAAGCCATCGGCTGGGCGGTGATGGCTGAAGTGCCGCTGGTGGTGTGCGACATCCAACGGGGCGGCCCGGCGACGGGCTTGCCCACCAACGTCGAGCAATCGGATTTGAATATCGCCTGCTATGGCGGGCATGGAGATTCGCCGCGCGTGGTGATTGCGCCGGTCGGAGTGGAGGATTGTTTTTACACCGCCATCGAAGCGGTCAATATCGCCCGGAAATACAGCGTGCCGGTGATCATCCTCAGCGACCAATCCATAGCCACCCGCATTGAGGCGATGGAAGAACCCAAGCTGGAAAAACTTTGCCAGGACCTGACACCGGACCTTTCCGCGGTGGCCGATTACACGCCTTATCCACTGGACGGCACGGTGACACCGCGCCTGGCGGCCGGGACGCCGATATTGAGCGGGAAATATCCGATCTCGACCGGCTTGGAACACGACGAGGGCGGCCATCCCAGCGGTGCGCCCAAGATGCACCTGCAAATGACCGCCCGGCGGCGGCGGAAATTGCAAACGCTGGCCGCCCAACTGCCCCAGCCCCAAGTGTATGGCCCGCCGGAAGGTAATATCCTGCTGCTCGGCTGGGGATCGACTCAGGGACCGATTCGGGAGGCGGTCGATCGCGCCCGGGCGGCGGGTGACAGCGTTTCGGCCCTGAATCTGCGCCATCTCAACCCCTTGCCGCCAGGTTTGGAGAACATTTTCGCCGGCTTCAACCACGTCCTGGTGGTGGAAGCCAATGACGAGGGGATTTACGGATACGGCCAATTGGCCGGCATCCTGCGCGCCCGCTTCTGCCTGCCCAAGATCATCGGACTCAACAAGACCGACGGCTTGACGTGGCGCGTGGGCGAAATACTTGAGCGCGTCAAGAGCGACGTCGCCGCCGGCCTGCGCAGACTGTGATTCCAACAACAAAGAACATTTTCAGGAGCCCGAACATGAACGATACTGCCATCCAAGTCCCCCAACGGGGCAACATCACATCCGTCCCGCCGGCAACGCCGCCGGACGCCCCGCGCCAACCGCTGACGAAAAAGGAGCTTTCCGCCGATCACCCGACGTGGTGCCCTGGCTGCGGCGATTTTGCCGTGCTGGCGCTTTACTTCAAACTGGTGGAGAAGCGCAAGCTCTGGCACGAGAAGATTGCGACCGTCGCCGGCATTGGCTGTTCGAGCCGTTTTCCGTACTTTGTCCAGGCGCATGGCGCGCATTTCATCCACGGGCGCGCCTTGCCCTTCGCCAGCGGGATTTCGTTGAGCCGGCCCGACCTGCACGTCTTTGTCTTCGGCGGCGATGGCGACGCCTATTCCATCGGCGGGAACCATCTCACCCACACGGCAAGGAAGAACATCAAGATGACCTACGTCGTCATGGACAACTGGGTTTATGGGCTGACCAAGAAGCAGACCTCGCCGACTTCGCCGCTGGGATTCAAGAGCAAGACCGACGGATCGGGCGCAATCGACCAGCCGATCAACCCGATGAAGCAATTGATCGCCGCGGGCGCGAGCTTCGTGGCCCGCGCCACGCACACAAACCCCAATCACCTGCTGCAAATGATGGAAGCGGCCATGGACCACGACGGCTTCAGCGTCATCGAGTGTCTGAGCGAATGCGTCGAGTTTTACGAGGGCGCATTCGATGCCTCCAACCCGCGCAAGGGCGGGAAATTTGAAACGGTGCCCGCCAGCCACGACGTCACCGATGAAGTGGCGGCCTACAAATTGGCCGACGCGCCGTTTCCGGGCTATTTTGGAGTTTTTTACAAATCCGGGCGGCCGACGAAAAACGCGCTGGAGGCGAAGATCAACGCCGACGCGCGCCTGAAGGTGGCCGGGAAGAAGGATTGGGAAATCCTCCAGGCCACGTTCGACCGGCTGAAATGAGAGTCCGGCATCTTGTTTTTCGCGATGCCTTAGTCCGGCTCCGGGGGTAGGGTCTTGAGGTAACTCGCCCAGAGATTCGTGTTGACGTAAAGCTCGAAGAACACGTTTGGCCGAAGCTCAAAATAGCCGGCCATCAGGCGGGTCTTTTCCGGGCGCTCGTCAAAGGCGGCGCGCAGGCTGGCGGACACAATCATGATGGGGGCCAGGGGCGCATCGGGAATTCCCTCCCAATAGCCGGTGTTTTTGAACTGCCGCAAATACCACGGCAACGGCCAGTAGCTTTCCGGCGCCATTACTTCCACGACGGTGTCGTATCCCTGCGGCGCGACCCGCGCGATCCCCTCGACGGTCTCAACCAGACGCAAGGCATCCGGGACCGTCTGGCTGTAAACGTAGGGGTTTTTCGGGCTGGCGCAATACGGCGTGCCGGCGTCGTCGCAACCAAAATTGCCCGCCCATGCCTGCCAGGCCAAGTGTCCCAGGCCCGCTGCCAGCGCCACGGATGCAACCGTCCGCGCCAGACGTGACCGGCAGGCGCGCCAGAGAAACGCCGCGCCCGCGCCCGCCAGCAGAATCATCCCGTGATAGAAACCCAGCAGACACCAAGGGGTTTTGTAGGGCAGGGCCGTGTACAGGATCGTCAGCCACATCGTGTAGAACGCCAGCAGCCGCAGGAGCAGGCGTAACGCCGGCAATGCCGCGCGGCCGGACAACGCCACGACGAACCCCACCACCGCCAGCGCGACAACGAAACCTTCACTCCAAACCGGCCCGCCCCTTGCGTGAAAGAACAGCAACCGCTCAAAATAAAACGTCCACGGATGGACGTGCTCGGTGACGCCGCCCGCCCGCCGCAGCCACGGCAGGCAGGCTTGGAGAGCGGCCAGCGGCCCGCGCGCGTTATGGAAAAACGACGAGAAAAAAACCAGCGCGACGGCCAGGGCCGCCAGGAGGGCCAGAAGGGCGTGTTGAGGCCGCCATCGCGGACGGGAGCTTGGAACGCCCCCGCTCAACCGGCTCCAGGCGGCGGTTGTCGCGGCGGAAAGGCCCATCGCCGCGACGGCGAAGACGAAAGTTTCCTTCGTGGCAGCCATCAGGCCAAGGGCGATGCCCGCCGCCAGCGCCCAGAGGGGCCGGGCGGATTGGAGACAACGCCAGGCGCAAAAGAAGCAAAGCGCGGTGAAAAACACGAGCAACATTTCGTGAATGTAATAACGGCTGTAAAAAACCAGGGCGGGCGAAAGCGCGGTCAATGCCGCGGCCCACAGTGTTTCGGCCCGTCCAAATTCCGGGGCCAGCAGCAGGAGCAGGAGGACCAAACCTGTGCCAAAGGCGACGGGGACGCTGCGGAAGGTGGCTTCGGTGAACCGGTTGAAATCGGACGAGCCTTCGAGCCATGCCGCGGGCAGCGTCAAGTAGGCCAGCGTCGGGCCGTGGAATTCGTTCGGGTCGTATTGATAGGTTTGATTGTCCCAGAGCAGGCGGAACTTCATGGCGTTGACCCCTTCGTCATTGTGCAGGGGGCGCAACGCCAGACGGGGCGCGCGCAAACCCAGGGCTGCCGCCGCCAGCAGCGCCACACCCGCCACCAGCCAGCGGTTCACGAGGAGGGCAGGCCGTAGGCTTCGACCTCGATATAAGTGTTGAGCGCGCTGTCCGTGCTGCCTTTGCTATAGCAGCGCACATACCGCGCCTTGGCCCCTTTGGCGTCGATCACCTTGCCGGCGCCGGTGAGGGAATTCTCAAAATACTCGCGGTCCGTTCCCAATCCCATGCCGGCGCTGTTCTTCTGGTCGTTGTTGAAAAGGGTGACGACGCCGCTCTTGAATTCCGGGTCATCCGCCACCTGCACGATCACGTCGCGCGCCACCAAAGGAATGGTGAAATCGTGCCACACGACAATGGCGTAGAGCTTGAATTCCCCTTGCAAATCGATTTGCACCCAGCGCAACCCCTTGCGGAGGGTGACGACGTTTTCCTCGTAGGCCTGCTTTTTCCCGTCGGTGATCTGCTGAAGCTCCCCGCTGACCAGATTGGAGTCGATGGAGGAAACCGGTTTGCCCAACGCGACGTTGACGACGCCTTTGGGAGCCAGGAACGGGGGAGTCGGTTTGTCAGTCAGGGGCAAGGCAGTGGTGTTGGTGGGCAAGTCCTGCGGCGTGCCTTTCATGGCGGGCGGCGGCAGGACCAGCGGCAAAGGCGCCAGGTCCAAGCTTTGCGCCAAAAGGGGCGCGGCGCCAGCCAGCACCGATCCCGCCAGCAAGAGGAACTTTTTCATCATCACCAGACTTAACAAGCCCGCGCGGCGGATTAAAGCGCAAAATTAAAGCAGGACAGGGGTCGCAAGTGGCCACCCCATAAGAAATATGTCGAAATTGCCTGAGGATTATGTTTTTCTAAGGCCGTATTGACGATGATTACCAATCTGCACATTGAGAATTTCAAATCCCTCGCGGATTTTGACCTTCCGCCAAACGGCCTGCGATTGGGAGAGTTTACTTGCCTCATCGGCTTGAACGGTTCTGGCAAATCCACCCTCCTTCAAGCGTTCGATTTTCTGGGGCAACTCGCCATCGGGCGGATGGGTGAATGGCTTGGTCAACGTGGTTGGAAAAAAAGCGAACTTGCCTGCAACCTCGGAAAACGAAGTCCGATCATAAAGTTTCAGATGGTATTCCATTTCGACGAATCGGATGATGTCAAGTGGATCGGGCATTTCAACACGACGCTCTTGCGCTGCACGTATGAACTAATAGAAAAAAACGGCGCGAAACTCTTGGAAGTAAATGAGGGACGCCTGATCGTCGCCAAAATGGATCAAAGGTCTCCCCAAGTGATCGAAAAGTCCGATTTGGCTTATGAAGGTTCCGTGCTTTCCATTCTCCAACTCAAAGACGCCCATTCGGATGTGTCCCGAGTAAAGGAAGTGTCGCAAAGTCTGAAGTCCCTCGAACTGCTCTCGCCGCACCTTTTGCGAAAGCGGGCAACGGGCGCCGACGACATCGGGGTTGGCGGCGAAAAACTGGCCCCCTTCCTGGACCAACTGACAGGAGAGTCACACAGTCAACTTCAAGACCGGCTGCGCGAATTTTATCCTCACTTGGAAAAATGGATTGTGAAGGGCTATCGCTTCGGGTGGAAAGGCCTGCGAGTCTGGGAGAATTATAGTCCTGGTTCCGTGGTGGACGCCGCGCATCTCAACGACGGCATGCTGCGCGTGATAGCGATACTGGCGCAAGCCTACAGCCGCCACAAGGTATTGCTGTTCGATGAGATCGAGAATGGGGTGAACCCGGAACTGGTGGAGAAGTTGGTCAAATCGCTCATGGATCTCGGGGAAAATGGCAAACAGGTTATCGTCACGACGCACAGTCCAATGATTCTGAATTACATTCCAGATGACGTTGCGCGAGAAGCTGTGATCTTGCTCTACAAGCCGGCGGACGGGCGGACCCGCTGTGTGCGTTTTTTTGATCTGCCAGAAACGCAGTTGAAACTGCGCGCCCTTGGCCCCGGCGAGGTGTTTGTGGACACGAAACTCGAAGACCTTGTCGCTCATCTCCCCGCCAACCATTCCAAGCCATGATTCTGCTGCTTTCCGGGGAAGGGTCGGGCGACATCGGGAGTTGCGCGGGAATCGCAGACCCGTGCGAGGGCGACAATTTCAGGCCCGGTCCGATGGCCATTTTGATTGATCGACTTGTTGAGCCGATCTGGGGATACTCGCCGCTCGAGGCGACGGCGTTCATTTACGCTTCAGAGGGCCTTATTTCCTCAAGATCAAAGCGACTTCGGGGCATGGTGTTGCCTGGATTCAAGCAAGCAAGAGAGACAATCTATTTCTACAAAAATGCACGAGCACTGGCGCAGATGGCCAAGGAACGAACCACGCAAGAATCGCCCGTCGGCGCTGTGCTTTTCCGCGACAGCGACGGGACGCGCTCGGCAGGCAACAGTCTGTGGCAGGATAAGTGGAATTCCATCTCTCGCGGCTTCCTAAAGGAGTCTTTTGAACTTGGTGTTCCCATGGTTCCGAAGCCAAAAAGCGAAGCGTGGCTGTTGTGCGCCGTGCAGCAGAATCATTATCACAACTGCGCGCGTTTTGAGGATATTTCCGGAAATGACGCGAGTCCCATCTCAGCAAAAAGGCAGTTGGATGATGCTCTGGCGGCGATGGACAAGCGGTATGACGACATTGGCGATATGATTCGTAATGGCACAATCCAGGCCGCGCAGATCGTGATGCCGAGCTACGACCGTTTCCGTGAACGTTTGGAACAAGTTGCCCGCGCAATTCTCGGTCGGCCCAATTAGCCGGAGTTGCACTGCCGGGGCAGGCGTTTTGCATTGCCGGGAGTGATTGGTGCGTGCTACACCACCCCATGAGGTTTGTCGGCTGCTTGTCGTTCTTCGCTCTTGTTCTGGCGGCGGCGGCCCAAGAAAGCAACATTGTTCAGTCACCGGCTCTTGTCCCGAAGGAAGGCGTGCCGGCGGTTGGAACCAACTTGGCCCCGTGGTTGAATGGCCAGCCACCCTTGCTTTGGCGCTCACGTCTCGGAGCGGGCTTTTCCGGAATGTTTGTCATGAAGGACCGGGTTTATACGCAAATGCAAACCCGGTCCGGGCAATACGTGGTGTGCCTGGACCTCGATTCGGGCCGCCTGCTCTGGCGGACACGCTCCAATTTGCCTTGGGAAATCGGTGGCGATTTTCCCGGTCCGTATGCCACGCCGGTCTGCAAGTCGGGGAAAGTCTATTACGCCGATTGCTATGGGCAGGCGGGCTGCCTGGACGCCCGGAATGGAAAAACCCTGTGGTCCGTCAATTTGACCGAAAAATTCGAAGGCGAAGGCCCCGGGTTTGGCTACGCCTGTTCACCGCTGGTGGACGATGAAAAGGTCATCCTGCCGGTCGGTGGCCGGGGCGCATCGGTGGTGGCCTGTTCCACTCGGGATGGTTCCATCGTTTGGAAATCGGGCGATGATGCCGCCAGTTATTCCTCAACACTTCCGATTCAAGTCCAGAACCATCGCCAAGTGGTGTCGTTTCTCAAACATGCGCTGGTGGCCCAGGATCCGCTGACCGGCCAGGAACTTTGGCGTGACCGCTGGAGCGCCTCTGGCTATGACCAGCACAACACCGCCCCCGTTTACCATGAGCCGTATCTTTTTTGCTCGACCTGCTGCAAGCGCGGCGCACGCGTCCTGAAACTCGGTTATGAAAAAGGAACGGCCAAAGCCGAATTGGCCTGGGCGAACACGGATTTCTGCAACGACATTTATTCTTCGGTCATTGTCGGAGGGTACATCTACGGTTCTGGCTTGGAGCAGCCTGCCGTCAGTCCAAGCGGCGGCACGCGCAGCCAATTCAAATGCGTGGATCTGGCCACCGGCCGGATGGCCTGGTCTTCGGCGGCCCCTGGCCATGCCAGTGTTCTTTCTTCTGACAACAAACTGTTGTTGGTGAACGAATCAGGAGTCCTCATCGTGATCGAACCCAGTCCCGCCCGCTACAGGGAGTTGGCCCGAAGCCAAGTCGTTGAAGGGAAAAAACCATGCTGGACCACGCCAACTATTTCTCAGGGACGCTTGCTCGTCCGAAATCAAGAGACACTGGCCTGTTACCAGATTGGCGCCATGGCGGCAGAAACGAAGTCTGGACCTCAAGCGAAAGACCTTGAGACCAAGACCGTCGCGGGCCGCATTTTGCCAGCCGATTTCAACGCACAAATTCAGGATCGTTCATGGTTGGACGAAGTATTTGCCTGGCTGGACCAGCGCCATTATTCCGCCTATTGGATTCCATCCCCCGCGCTCATGGCGCGCTGGTTCGGTTGGTGTGTGGCCTTGCTGGGTCTCGCGGCGGGCCTGGCTTGGGTTATGCGGAGAATCGTTGACCCGTGGCTGGCATTTTTGGTACTGAGCATTGTGTTCGGTATTCCAGGGCTTCCCGTTTGCTCGGTCTTGACGGATCAATTGGTGTTCACCTGGCCGGTGGCTTGTCACTCTTGCTTTGTTCTCTTGCTCACCGTTTGCAACGGTCCCATTCGATCGGGAAAAATCATGCCGCGAGTGTGCCTGGCCCTGTTTGCCGCTGCCTGTGTCGGTTATTATTTCGCGTGCCGGCAACTCTACCTGCTCTCCGGCACGGGCTTTTTGGCTGGATTCCTGCCGGCCTGGCCCGCAGCCTCGTGGTTTGCGCGCATGGCACAGGAGAGGCCCAAGCCTGCCATGATGCTTCTGTCCTTCATCCTTTCCTTCTCACTCTGCTTCTGGGGCGCTGCCCTGATCATCCTTTGGAGGGTGGGGAGGTAATCGAATTAGGATGAGGATCAGCCACCAAGGCAGAATCTGCCGCGCATTGGGACTACAAACCGGGAGGGGATTTTGAAAGGGTGGCGAAGGGATGCGCTGGGAACATCTGCAATTCAGACAGTGGGGGA
>PLGF01000007.1 GCA_003138485.1 Verrucomicrobiales bacterium
GTGACGGTTGTCGTTACCAATCAAGTTGCCTCCTACTATTTGCCGACAACGCTCACGGTCGTTTCTCAGAACTTTGGAAACGGGGTCTCCAGCGTGAGCCTTTATGATGGAATCTACCCAGTCGCCGCGGTTGGAGCCCCGCAGGAAACCAACAGTTTCATGTGGTCGTCCATCGTGCCGGGGCTTCATGTGTTCTATGCTGTGGCCACAGACCCGGAAGGCAACACCACTTGGTCTGGACCAACGTATGTAACAGTAACCCCGGATCCGGGAGCAGCCGTTGTGCTGACCAGCCCCCAAGCAAGCCAGACGGTGACCAACGGTGCGCTCATCAATCTTGCAGCCTCGGTAACAGATGCGACCGCGGCCGTAAGCTGGGTGGAATTCTTCTGCGATGGCTACTACGTNNCCGGCCCGCATACAGCGTATGTTGTTGCCCATGATGCCAGTGGCGTAGACAGCACATCCGGCCCCGTAACCTTCACCATCCCGCCCTCACCGACCGTTACGCTTGCGCCAGTATCCGGCTCCACGTACCCCGCCTCTGGAAGCATTCCGGTTGCAGCAACAGTAACAAACACGCTGGGGATCGTCACCAACCTGGTTTTGTTCGTAAACGGAACAGCGTTGGCCTCAGTCACGAATGCGCCCGGCTCGGTGCTGGCAGCCTGCAGCAACAACTGGGCAAATGTGGCACAAGGCACCTATGCGCTGTCTGCCATCGCTTATGACAACCAGGGCAATCTTGTCTGCTCGCCGACCAACACCATCTATGCCTTTGCATCCACCTCAGTTGCCTTGCAGCCTGCCGTAATGGTCATGACCACCAACGCAGGCCAAGCGATCCCCTTCGAATCGACCATAACGCTCACCGTTGTTGCCACCGGCTTTGGAAATGGAATCGCCGGCGTTTTCCTTTATGACGGGGACAATGAAGTCGATGGGCCTGGCATTCCGCAGGCAACCAACAGTTTTGCATGGTATTCTGTCGATCCTGGGGTCCATGTGTTTTATGCTGTAGCCTGGGATGACGACAATATCGCCACCTGGTCTGCACCGACCTTTGTGACGATGGCCCCCAACGCAGGAGCAACCGTTGCCCTTACGAGCCCGCAGGCGGGCCAGACGGAGACCAATGGCGCTGACATTACATTTTCCGCCTCGGCAACGGATTCACTGGCGGCGGTGAGCTGGGTGGAGTTCTTCTGTGATGGCTGTTACGTAGGATATGCCTACAGCCCGTACACGCTGGAATGGACACGTTTCGCCTCGCTGGCAGCCGGCCCGCATGTGGCATATGTGGTTGCCCATGATGCCAATGGCATAAACAGCACCTCTGCCTCCGTGGCCTTTACCGTCCTCGCACCCCTCCAAATAATCCTCACCCCGACAAACGGTGCAAGCTATCCCACTCCGGGAAGCATATTGGTCACCGCCACACCGACGAACACACTGGGACCGATTACCAATCTTGTGACGTTCACCAACGGAGTGGAGTGGGCCACATACACAAACGCTCCCGGTCAACCGCCATTGGTTTACAGCAACACGCTGCTAAATCTGCCCGCTGGTCTCTACACGGTTTCCGCCATTGCATATGAGGACCAAGGGGCGGTTTACTATTCGCCGACCAATAGTTTCACCGTGGTTGAAGCCGCTGCTCCGACCGTCACATGGCAACAGCCCGCAGCCGGAACCAATGCTTACAATCAGATCACCAACTTGCAGGCCATCCCCTCCGACCAGTACACCCCAATCGGTGCAATGACTGTTTCCTATTACGACAATGGAACTTGTGTCGGCCAGGCTAATTCAGCAGGCAGTTTCATTTTGGGGCCTTACACCCCAACCCCGGGCACCCACACGTTGAAAGCCTCGACAACAAACGAGTCCGGAGTGTCGGGTTGTGCCAGCCTGACGGTCACAGTTCTTTCGAATCGGCCGCCGGCCATCATCCTAATAAGCCCGACCAACAACAGCAACTTGCCGACGAGCACCGTCAGCGTTACCGGAACAGCCTCCGACCCGGATAATGACCCGGTGACCGTGGTGACTTACGTTGACGGCATCCCGCAGGCCACCAATGCGGCATCGGCTGGAGTTTACTCTAGCACTGTGATCGTCGCACCAGGCAGCCACACCATTTCTGCCGCGGCTTTCAGTTACGGCTTTGGGCCCATCTGGAGCGCCACGAACGCAGTAACGGTCGCAATCTATCCGCCTGCGTTCACGAGCATTTCCTTCGACGGGCACGCGACGAACTACTCCCTCAACGAGCCCATCCAAGTTGAAGTGGCCGGCATCGCGGATCCGAACCTCGGCGGCTCTGTCGCGCAAATCACCTTTTACGTCAACGGCGCTGTTGCGGCGACCATCACAAACCCGGCCAGCACGGTAACTCAGACCGTGGCTGCAAGCCCCCTCACGGCAGGAAGCTATGCGTGCTGCGCGACACTCACGGACACGCTGGGATTGACCACCCAAACGCCGACGATAGCGTGCCTGGCCTCAAACCACCCTCCCACCGTAGCCTTTGTTTCGCCCGCCAACAACAGCTCTGTGGGCCTCGTCCTTCCAACAAATCTAACCGTGACGGTCAGCGCATCGGATCCCGATGCAGGGGACAGCGTCACCGACGTGGTGTTCTATGTGAACGGCCAGCCGACCTCCACGAACACGACATCGAGCTGGAGCTGGTACGTGCCGTCGGCGGGCACCTACCAACTGACAGCCATCGCCTACGACACGCACGGGCTAACAAGCCTGACCGCCTCGAACAGCGTGACCATCACCAACTTGGGGCCATGGCAGGCGATAAACTGGACAACCTTAAGCAATGTGGTGGTTCAGGGAGGCACCAACCTGGTGAAAGACGCCGGCACCAGTACGTGGGACGGCATGGCCACCTCCACGACCTGTTTCACAAACAATGGCGGCATTCAGTGCAGCACCGCGGCGGGAGACAGCAGCCGAGTCATCCTGGGCCTGTCGACTGCGTCGGCAACAACTCTTAGTTCCATCGAATACAGCATAGTAATCGGAGATGATACGAGCACCTACTACATTCGGGAGTCAAACGTGCCCCAAACCCCCACCACCACACCGCTTACGAAGGGAGATGCGTTTCAGATACTTGAATCGAACGGGACGGTGAACTACTACAGAAACAACACNNCCCCAGTTGGATGCTCAATAGCCCGGTCATCCCGGCCAACCACATTTGCATGAAGAACCTATTGCCTTGGCACGAAGTCGTCAATGTCAACATGCCGGAGCAGCCCCGAATCACCGCTGAAATCCGCGAGAAGACGATGAAAGCATCCCCGCGGTTCAAGGGGGATGTTCGTCCCGCGCTGGGCCTGCTTTGGACGGACGAAGAATACGAGCACCCGCGGAGCGAAGTGCCCGGAACGCCCCTTCCTTGAACGGATTAGTAGGCCCAGCAAAGGCGAAAGAACTGCCTATCATAAGACCATGAAGAGAGAATATATCTGCATGTCCTGCGGCTCCCGTAACGCTCCTGAGCGCATTACCAAAGGGAGCCTGAACACGGAGCTGGCGCTTTGGTCTCTGCTGTTCCTCCCAGTGCTGCTCCGTTGGTTTTGGAATATGCCGGCGGGGTTTTGGCTCTTTGCGTTGCCCGGTCCGATTTACATGTCATGGCGCCTCATCACCAGGACATACGTCTGCCGAAAATGCAGCGGAAACGCGGCACGGCTGTCC
>PLGF01000155.1 GCA_003138485.1 Verrucomicrobiales bacterium
ATACATGGCGTTGTTGACGTCGCTATTGTCCAGGCTGCCGTCGCCAAATTCACCGGCGTTGTAACCGTTGGCGGGCGAGGAGTCGCCGGCGAAATAGACCGGATCGGTGATGGTCAGCGTATTGGTCAAGCCGACCAGCGCGATCCCGGCCTGATTGCCGTCAGAGGTGCCGGAGGGGTTGATAATGGTCAGGCTGTAAGTCTGTCCCTTGGTGACGGTCTTCGGAATGGGGATTTCCAACAACGACACCGCGCCATAACCTGAGAGCGTCAGCCCGGAATTGGTGTAAGTATTGATGAGCACCCCCTGCGCCAAGCCGACCGAGTAGGTTTCCCATTCAAAAGTCGCGATCGTGGCCTGCGATCCGGCCAATGGCACAAAATCGGTTGGGAAGAAGGAAAGGTCGTTCAAGGGGGCAACCTCGTTGACGTTGCCGCCGGTTGGGGCGATTTCGGCCCGGAATTGAATGCTCTCCACGGGCGCGTTGCTTTGCGCCATGGTCACAAAGACCGGCACGGCGAGCGTGGCGCCGGTGCCGGCAGCCGTGGTGCGCGGCGAAAATCCGACCGTGTTGGCGATATAGTTGGAGATGGTCAAATAAAGGCTGACCGTGCCGCTGGGGGCGAAATTGGTCGCGAACCCGCGCACCATCAACGTCGTATTGCTGGTTATGACCAGAGAGATGTTTGTTCCGCTATAGACGGGGCCAAAGCAATTGGTCGTGGCAGCGTTGGTCGGCACGGTGACGCCATCAATGGTGTAATACATGGCGGCCCCGGCGGTGATGTCGCTCACCCCAATGTCGGCGGCGTTGTTGCCGCTCAGGATCGGATTGGCGGTGACCCATTGGAACCGCGCGGTGACGTTGCTGCTCAGTTGTCCGCCGGGGCCTTCGCTGACCGCGTAAATGGTCACGTCCGGCATCTGGTTGACAATGATGGTGGGAGCGGTTTGGTTGGGTAGCAGATTGTCGCCCTGGTAAACCTCGGGCGAAGAGCCGGAGCCGGGTCCGGGCGCCGCTATGCTGGTGCCTGTGGCGCCGTAGTTGACGAACGTCTGGGAATTGGCGGCGGCCTTGACGGCAATGATCGCCGCGTTGTTGAAGACCTCGTCGGCTGATGCCGTGAACACCGACAGCGGCGTGGCCTCTGGGGAAGGAGGCACAAACGTCACGAACCCAAGCACGGGCGCCGCCGGCGGCGGCAGGGGAGCGGTGACCTGAAACACGCGCACAGCGCCGCCGCTGATGCCATATCGGGCAGTGCCGCCGTCTCGATCCACCACATAGTAGCCGGAGTCAAATGGGTCAACACCCAGTCCCACCGGGGCGTTGAATTCGGCGGTGCTCGGCGCTCCATCCACGTTGCCCGCTTTTCCAGGGATGCCCGCCATCGTCTCGACACTGTAATAGGCCGATCCGAATTGGTTGGTGACAAATGAAATGCTGCGGATGACCTGGTTGCCGGTATCGGCGACGAACAGGGTGTTGCTGGCCCCACCGACCCAAAGAAGGGCTGTCGGCACCGAGAACCCGGCGTCGGGCGCGATGACGTTGACCGTTTGATTGCTGATCATGCAGATGGCGCTGTTGCCTGTATCGCTCACCCAGATGTTGCTCTGGTTATCCACCGCAACCGATGTCGGCTGATTGAAGACATAACCATTGCTGGTGACAATGGTGGTAACAACGTTGTTGGTGTCGATCTCGCGGATCAGATTGTTGCCCTGGTCAACGACGTAGAGGTTCCCTTGCGCGTCGGCGGCGATGCCGGAGGGAAAGTTAAAGAGGGCGCTTGTGCCAGGACCGTCGTTCGTGCCCGCCTTGCCCAACACGCCCGCGATGGGCGCGGCGCTGACGACGCCATTGGTGCTGACAAAACGAATGGCATGGTTGCCTTGATCGACAACCACAAGCCCGCCGCGGGCCGCCACGATCCCCAAGGGGTTGTTAAACTCCGCCAACGGGCCGACGCCACTGTTGGTGCCGGGACTGCCCCCAGCCAGCAAGGTGAGCGCGCCGGTGCCGGGAACAAATTTGAGGATTTGATCGTCGGAGGCGTCGGTGATGTAAGCGTTCTTGCCGGCGTCAGTCGCCACGCTATTCGGCTCAAACAGGCCGTTGGAAACGACCGTTGAGACGAATTGCGCCTGGGCGCCGGACGCCAGAAGCAATAGCGCCGCCACGCCAAGAAGGATTCGCTTCCCGGCGCGGAACCTGAATACGTTATGATACGAGCTTTGTGTTTTCATATACTTATTTGTCATGCTGAATTTGCTGACGCGTGGTTGCCCTGGGGGCGTTGCCGGACTTGTAATTGAACTGTCGGATGGACGGGGGGTTGCGCTCATGGTTGCAGTCGGAGTTGATAGAAGCGGGCGGGGCCGCTGTTGTTGGTCTGAACGAACTGATAGTTGTTGCCATCACCCATATTCGTGTTGACCCCCACCCAATTGGTCCCGCCAAGGACCGGGCTGGCTTCCAGAATGTAGGTCTTACCCGGCGCGGTCAGCCAGCCGATATCGATCCCGCTGACCCCGTTGGTATGGATCCCCGCCGTGGTAAATTGAAGCCTGGACTGCGCGTTGGTCGGGTTCGTCCCGGCCAGGTACTCCTGCCAGTTGGCCATGCCGTCGCCGTCCGCATCGACGTTGTCGGCGGCCAGGCTGTTGGTCACGCTGCCAAAGAAAAACGCGCGCCACTCGTCGGAGGAAATCTGCGGCGGCTGCAGCGCGGCCGAGTTCACCCAGACCTGTCCCGGCAAACTTTCGAACTGGTAAGGCGTGTTCAAATCCGCCGCGCCATCCACTCCCAGGAAATGCAACGCATAGGACTGCCCGGTTTGGGCGTTGGTCGGCACCTGGAATGTAATGACTCCCAGATAATTGCTGCCTTGCAGGGACGACCCGATGGCGCCCAGTTCCCAGAAGCAGGCAATGTCGTTGGCGGAATTACCCGGCAGTTTGGTCGGGTTTTGCACACCGGCCGCGGGCGTGAATGTGATGGC
>PLGF01000001.1 GCA_003138485.1 Verrucomicrobiales bacterium
ACCTCGCGGCCATCGCGCAGAACCACGGCGGCCTCACCCTGACGTCGGCCGTGGTCAGCGTCACCATATCCACGGCCACCGCGCCGACCGTCGCCTGGACTTCGCCTTCACCGGCATCGGGGACGTATCGCTACAACTATCCGTTCACCTGGGAGGTCACGCCGAGCGACCAGTTTACTCCGCAGAGCGCCCTGAATGTCGCATTCTATGACAACAGCAACTACGTCGCTACCGTCAACCAGGGAAGCAGTTGGACAATGACGGGCTATATCCCAACGGCCGGAGCCACGCACTACATGACGGCTTGGACCACCAACGAGTCCGGCATCGCCGGGTCGTCGCCCACCCTTACCATCGTCATGGAAACCAACAATCCGCCCGCCATCGTCCTGAACAGCCCGACCAATGGCGCCACGGAGGCGCTGAACAGCAGTGTCACCCTCCAGGCCACCGCCTCCGATCCGGACTTGGACCCGGTCATAGTCGTATTTTATGTTGATGGCACGCCCATCATCACCAACACCACTCCGAGCGGCAGCGTGTTCACATCGTCCACCACCTTTGGAATCGGCAGCCACACGGTGTCCGCCATGGCCGTCAGCTACGGGTTCAGCAACCCCGGCATCCCCAGCTTGACGAACACAATCAACGCCATCCACACGGCGCCGCAGATCGCGCTGTACTCGCCCACCAACGGGAGCTCCTTCGCATTAAACTCGCCAGTGTCGCTGAGCTTTTCCGCCCAGCCTCAAGACGGAACCTCCATCGCCCGCGTCAGCCAGAGCGTCGATGGGACAAGTTGCGGCTCATCAACTACTCAGAATGGATTGACCAACTCCACATCGACGTTGCCGGCAGGCAGCCACAGCTACGCGGCTGTAGTCACGGACACTTACGGCTATAGCATGACGAACAGCACCACCTTCTCCGTGACACACATGATACCAAGCATCGTGTTCACCTCGCCCACCAACGGCAGCGCCTTTGTCCAATATGTCCCGGTGCTCAGCGGCTTCTACGCCACGGCCCATGACGGAACCGCCATCACCAACACTCAGTTGTATTCCGATGCTACCTTGACGGCCAGCAACAGCTTCGCAGGACAGACCAACACGTCCAGCACGCTGACGGTGGGGAACCATACGAACACGGCCATCGCCATCGACAGCAATGGAACACGAGCGACCAACACCGTCACTTTTTCCGTCACAGCATACACTCCCCCTCAGATCACCCTCACACCCACCAACGGCAGCTTGATCGCATTCGGGAGCAACACCACCATCACGGCCACCGCTGTGGATCAGGCAGGCCAAAGCATCACGGCGATGGCGCTCTGCATTGACGGGGTTCAAATTGCTGCCAACGCAGGAAGCCCGGTAACTTACGCCACCAATTTCCCCATAGGCGCCCACGCCTTCTATGCTACCGCGACCGACCTCAGCGGAACCACCAACAGCGCGACAAACACGATCAACACAGCAGTTCTGACACCGCCCAGCGTCGCCTTCACCAACTACAACTCGCTCCCGCTCTACACCAGCGTTTACCAGGATGGAACGCCGCTGGTCGTGATTGCCACCCCCTCACCGCGCCCCATCACCAACGTGGCGTTTTATGACAATGGAAACTTCCTGGGCAACGGTTCAACGAACGTTTTCGCAACCAACAACTGGTATGCCTTAAACTGGCAGAACCCGTCCTTGGGCGGCCACAGCATTACGGCAGTGGCCTCAGACACTCTGGGAATGACAGGTTCAGCCGCAATCGCGATTACGGCATCTCAAGGTTATAACAGCCAAATAGGGGCCTTGGTGAACCTGCAGAGTGGCACGTATTGGTCTTATTGGTCCTGTGGCCTGGCCAGCGGCACGCCCAGTTCGACCAAAGTCGCTGACATCTGGGAACAAGCCGTCAATCTCGGCGCACACAACGGCAACCAATGGCTTTATGCCAAAGACAGCACCGACGTGCCCCTTATCAATGCCGGCGGCGGCTTTGATATTAATCCGGGGAACGCGTCCGACTCGCTCCTGGCCTTCACTGCTCCGGCAGCCGGCACGATCAGCATCGCGGGCGAAGCCGCGTTGAGCACTGGAACCAACGCGACCGGGGGCGTTCTCTTCCGCATTTGGAACGGCGGCACCATCATCTATCCAACCTCCGGAGCCGGATGGGCCACCAATTTGCAGAACCAATGCAACCTGGTTTCCATCACCGCCGACATGTCGGCCGGGAGCGTGATCTATCTACAGGTCAACTGCAATGGAAACCAAAATAACGACTGGTTCAGCCTTCCTCTCACCATAGCCTATACGAGCGGCTCCTTCAGCGCGCCCAACTTGAACCCCATCACCGGACTGACCAGCGGCCAGCAATACGTTGTAAATCAACCCTATAGTCTCTCCGTCACGGCAACCGACCCCAATTCCGGCGGGGAAATCATCCAAACCAGCCTGCAAGTGGACGGATCAGCCCTGAACACCGTTTACAACACCGGAACATGCACAGCAACATGGACCCCGACTACGCAAGGCAACCACACCATCACGGCCACCGCTTATGACAACTACGGACTGGCCGCCACAAACTCGATCACCGTTTACGGGCCGCCCACGGTCAACATCGGCTACCCGACCTCCGGGCTAATCCTGGCCTCCGGGAGCGTCACGGTCACCGCCACCGTCAGCGACCAGAACTCCGGTGGCACCATCACCGACGTGGGTCTCTACCAGGGATCCACCCGCCTGGGCACCATGACCGGCGGAGCCCCCTACTCTTACACCTGGGGCGGTGCTGCCCTCGGCAGCAACACCGTCACTGTGCAAGCCACCGACTCCTACGGCGCGGTGAAGAAGGTCAGCGTGTCGTTCATCTTTGACACCGGCCCTACCGTCACTTTTAGTCCTGGGATATCAGGAACGAACCTGGGTGGAACAACTTTCTACGTTAGTGTGACTGTAGGCGGACCGTTTTCGATGACCAACATTATTTATAAAACGAACGGCGTGCTCGCAGCGCAGATGACCACGTTTAACTCTATTCCCATCACCCCGACCACGGGGGGCGCCTATACGCTGGCGGCCACCGTGACGGACACATACGGGGCGACGGGATCGGTAACCAACGCCTTTACGATCGGAAACCCGCCGATCCCCGCGATAACCAGTCCGGCCAACGGGGCCCAAGTCGCGGCTGGAACCGTGGCGGTGACCGGCACCGCAACACAGAAGTACTCCGGGGATCCTCCGACGAAGATGAGCTTCTACACCAATGGAACGCTGTTAGCCGCAGTGGCCGGCAGCGGGCCCTATTCAACAAGCTTCACCGCGGCAACAGGGCAAAGCTACAATATCTCCGCCACAGGCACAGATTCCTATGGATATACCTCTACGAATTCTACAACAGTGGGGGTCAGCACCGCCGTACCCAACTGGGTGGTGCTGCATGCTGGGGCCGCCTATAGCATCACGGGAGGGTCAATCACCGACAGCGGAAGCATAGAGGCAAGGTCCTCCTACACGGATGCATCAAATTTTACAAACACTTTTACCATAGGGATGACACCGGGAAACTTGAGAATGGGGCTCGGAATCACATCAAGTGCAAGCAGCGAGACTTCCGGCCCTGCGTACTACCCCTACGGCTTCTACTTTAATCTAAATGGCCAGTCTGCCCTAGCAGCCCTGTATAACGGTTCTAATACTTCGCTAACCGGTTGGTTTACCTCGACCGTGTCAAAAGGAGATGTGTTCGCGATCAGGGTTCACAACGGAAGCCTCACCTTTGTATATAATGGGACCGTCAAATACACCTATGGCACTTCATTGGGTTCGACAGGCTATTACGGCTATTATATGAGTTGGGATTCGACGTCAGACAGCGTGACCTGCACGCAAAACCCATGATCCACGACATGCCGCGCTCAAAAATCGCAAAAACCTGGTCCGCCTAAACAGTACAGAACTGCGACAATGGCGGCTCGTTCCAAGCTTGAGCGCGGCAGGCATCAGCCGGCAAAAGATAAGCATGATCGTTGGACAAAAAGTTCTGTGCGTGAATGACCGGTTTGCCCTGGGAACCGGCAAGTTTTATGTCGCTGACCCAAAAAGGATGCCATTTAGGTCGTCCGCGACGTGAAAATTGGCATGAGCGCCGAGGGGACTTGCGGCGAGGTCAGCGTTTACCTCGTTGGACTCAGAAATCCACTCTCCAACGTGCCGCCCTTTCCTGAGCGTGGGTTCAACGCGGAGCGGTTCCGCCCACTGGACGAAGTTTAGGAAGAGGCCCGCCGCCGGCAAGGCCAGGGACGGGATGACGGGAGAGAGATGGTTGAGGTAGCTGTCCCGACTCATGAAAAGCCCGCGTTTTATTAGCCTCCAGTGGGGCCGATGTCCGGAAATTACCAAAACAAATCAATATGTCTGACTATTACACAACGTTTACTGCCGAAGAAACCATCAAGTGCTCTGAAGAGGAGTTCAACGCCCTGGTGAAAAGCATTGGGATCGAGAAAGGCGGGAAGATCGGCGGCGGCGAAGTGTTGACCGCGACGCACGAGGAATCAGCCCTCTCCGTCGAATTCTCCCCTAAGGAGAATGAACTGTACATTTGTGGTGAACAAAACGCCAGCGTGGACGCCATTCCAGCAAAGTTCATCGAAGAGCTTGGGAAGCTATTAAAGATCAGGAAACTCCCGTTTTTGGAGTTCGGCGTTGCTTTCACCTGCAGCAAAGCTCGTCCGGGGAGCCATGGTGGGGACGCCTTCCGCATCACTGACGGCGGCAAGCTGGTCATGGCCGAGCGGACCTGGCCAGAAGAGTAGTCCTTCCGCAGTTTCTTTCCAGATCGCCCGCGACCTGCGCAAGCGGATTCCCAGAGATTTTGCTCTTCCGCGCCCGAGAGTTTCGAAGCGCGACAACCCGATCATCATATAATGGGGTGTGAAGGTGCAGCAGACCGCTGACGCAAAAGAAAACAATGGAACAAAGCAGAGCTGGAGGAGCCATGACCACTACAGATATGACGCGGGTTAAACTGATGTCCGGGGAGGAGGTAAACCAAACCGTGGACCGAGTGCTCAAGGTGCGCTGGTACAGCCGCCTTGGCGCCGCCATCTACAGGTTGCAACAGAGGGTATTCGGTAGGTGCATGTCTTCCAGGCCATGAATCTCGACACCTTGAAAAGAGGTCAGGTCACTGTTCAAGACGCCACCATCGTAGCGGGGCAAGAGCCCAAATGGTCGCGCCAGAGAGGCACCAAGCTGCGCGTCCATGCTTCCAGGGTCCATCCCAGGGTCCGTGACATTCAGATCAACATCAATGGATCGATGGTGTACTTCGCCACGGATTGGGATCCAAAGCTGCAAGCTCTGGTTCGGTACGGGCAAGCAACCAAGATTGTGGGTATCACGGGTCCATGGCGGGAGATTCGGCATCCGGATCATCCGAAGGACGCAAAGGCCAAGCTTGCCATGGTGGTGCAGGAGGCGAAGCCGATGTTTGAAGGCGCTTCTGCAATGGGTGATGGTACCTACGATCCCCTCCT
>PLGF01000138.1 GCA_003138485.1 Verrucomicrobiales bacterium
TTTTACTACACCGTCCCGCAATAGCCATGAAGATGAGAACTGAGTATGGAGAACGTAGCGTGTCAGGCCGCCACCGAATCCGGCATTGCCCGCAGAACACGCTGAATACGCAGAAGTTGAAGGAGACATTTCGTATCTGCGTCATTCCGCGTGTTCTGCGGGCCAATGCCTTTGCTTCTCCCAAAAAAGTGGAGTTGCGTCCATCAATGATGGCGGGAGCGCCGGTTGCCCGGCATCCCCTTGCGCGATCATAATGATGCGGAAAATGCAAATCGGGCCTTTCCCTGTCGTCAGATGGCTGGTATAGTTTGCGAACCAGTCATCGAATAATAGAGGTTGAACATTATGCTTTGCCAGAACTGCCATGAGCGCGCAGCGACCGTTCACGTCGTTCAGATCGTTGATGATGCGCTTTAACAATTAGCCGCAGACTCGTTTTATGCCATTTGGATCGATAGCCTTTGTCGCCTTTTGGGCCGCGGCCATCAAGCTGTGGTTTCTTGATGGCGCGAAGATCCCGCTTATATGCATCTGCCTATGGCTGCTCGCCGGCTTGGCGGTGCCGAGGCTCCATTGGCCGGGAGCTGTTTTCGTGGTGGCGGAGTGCGTTTTGGCGGTGGTGTTGTTGCTGATCGAACGATACAAATCGGCCTTGCTGTAAAATTGCCTATATGAAAGCGAACTTTTCAGACGGCGGGAGCCTGCGGGCCACAAGAGATTCGTTCACGCCAGACTTGGCCGGGGCGTGGCTGGCTTGGATTGCGTTGCTCATCGCTGGCGCGCTCGCCGCGGGTTGTTCCGGGCTGGCAAACCGGGGGGAGAGCTTCAGGCCTCGGACGATCAACTTCGATTCGACCGCGACCGGAGCGTTGCCGGCTGGCTTTTCGACCGCGCTGACGGGCGGCGGCGGCCCGGTTTCATGGGTCGTGCGGGCGGACCCATCCGCGCCCGGCGGCGGGAAGACTCTCGTTCAGGAGAGCGCGGATGACACGAGCTATCGTTTCCCGCTTTGCATTTATGACAAGATCGTCGCGCGCGATGTTGCGGTTGAGGTGAATTACAAGCCCCTCTCCGGAAAGGTGGATCAAGCGGGTGGCATCGTCCTGCGATACACGCCGGAGAACTACTATATCGCGCGGGCCAATGCGCTGGAGGAAAACGTCATTCTCTTCAAGACAGTCCAAGGCAAGCGCTCCAAGATCGAGGAGGTTCCGGTCAAAGTGGCGGCGGGCCGGTGGCACACGCTCCGTTTCGAGGCCAACGGGCCGCGCCTCAAAATTGTCTTTGACGGCAAGATCGTGATCGAGAGGGACGACAGCACCTTTTCCAATCCCGGCAAGGTCGGTCTCTGGACCAAGGCGGACAGCGTCTCGGCTTTCGCCGATTTCAAAATCGGGCGCGTTCCGTGATCGGCCCCGCAATTCCTACCGCTGGGGGTGTGAGACAAAATTCTTTGGGGCTCGACCTCACCCCGGCCCTCTGCTCCAGGAGAGGGAGAATCATCNNGGGGAGAAGGTTAGGATGAGGGCGGTCCCCGAAGAATTCCGTCTCACACCTACCGCTGGATGCGGGCTGAGCCGCCTTTGGCAAACGCCTTCACCTGCTCCACCGTCGCCATCGTTGTGTCTCCCGGAAAGGTCGTCAGCAACGCGCCGTGCGCCCAACCGAGATTCACGGCCTCCTGCGGGGATTCTCCGCTGAGCAATCCGTAAATGAAACCCGACGCGAAGCCGTCGCCGCCGCCGACGCGGTCCAGGACGTCCAGTTCGCACGTCGGCGAGTTGAAGGACTGGCCGTTGACCCAGGCCACCGCCCCCCAACTGTGGCGATTGGCGGAGTGAACTTCCCGCAGGGTGGTGGCGACGATTCGGATATGGGGATGTTTCTTCGTCACGCTGCCCATCATGCTGAAAAACGCTGCCGGGTCCAGGCGGTTGGCCGCCTGAACCTCCGGCCCCGGAATATCAAGGCCAAGCTGCAAATCCTCCTCGTTTCCGACGAGCACGTCCACATGCTTGACAATGCGGTCGAGCACCTCTTTGGCGCGGTCGTGCCCGCCGGCGCTGTTCCAGAGTTTGGCGCGGTAGTTGAGATCGAATGACGTGACCGCCCCCGCCGCCTTCGCCGCCCGCATCCCTTCCAGGATCAGCACGGCGGTCGAGGAGGACAAGGCGGCGAAGATGCCGCCGCTGTGGAACCAGCGCACGCCCTGGGCGAAGATGTCCTTCCAATTGAAATCGCCCGGCTTGAGCTGCGCCGCCGCCTCGTTGCAGCGGTTGTAGAAAACAACGGGCGGGCGCGCTCCCTGGCCCCGGTCGGAATACACCGTCGCCATGTTCGGGCCGCGAACGCCGTCGTGCTGGAAGTGCTTGTAAATGGGTTTGACACCCATGGCGCGGACCCGCTCGGCGATGAGGTCGCCGATGGGATAGTCCACCATCGCCGAAACGATCCCGGTTTTGAGCTTGAAACAATCGGAGAGGTTGGCGGCGCAGTTGAATTCGCCGCCGCTGACGTGGATGTCGCAGCGCGTGGCCTTGCGGAACGGGATGACGCCCGGGTCGAGCCGATGGACGAGCGCGCCCAGAGCCAGGAAGTCCAATGCGCCGTCCTTGGGGATGTTCAGATCATTTGTCATTTCGCCTTAATGTAAAATGAAATCGCCCTGATAGTAAACCGAAGAAAACGCACATGCAGAACCAATGCCATTGACAGGCTCGCCCAAGTCCGGCACGAGTTGTGCTGAAAATATGGCCATGACACACAATCGCAGAACGGAGGCATTCACACGCCGCGATCTGGTGGTGGTGATCGCGGTGATTTTCGTTACGGACCGGTTTGCTGGTCGAAAAAGATGCATTCGCTTGGAAATCGCGCGGGCGCGGGCAATATCCTCCTGGGCGACGGGAGCGTCCAACAGACAACTTCGGGCAATTTGTATGGAAATTGTGTGAAAAATGCCCTGGTGGAGAAGGCCGGTAACGATAAAGTAACCAATTTGACTTGGATACGGTTGGTTTTTCCTTAAAGGGACTTGCGTCATAACGTGGGAGCAAATCTGTTTTTGCCGAGGCCTTTACGTGGCGCAGACTTCCAAGTGTGCTGTGCCGCCGATTTCCAAATCGGCACACCGCGCAAAGTCATCGCCGGAGCGGGCTTGGAGAAGTGAACAAATTGTTGGAAAGACGCTGGCGGGTGGGCCCGCGACACGGCAGACTTGGAAGTCTGCGCTACAAAAACAGATTCGCGCACCATTACAATTTTCCCGCCACTGCGGGCTTGCAATTCCGGCGCGACGTTCATAGCCTTGGGTCGCGCGCGGCGGGCGCGGCTTTAACCCTGTTTTACCTATGATCGCTACACAAATTCGGCAAAAGGACGCTCTTTTTTATTTCGCGGCTTACCCGTCGGACAAGTTGCTAGACGCCGTCCGCTTTATCAGCCGCTTTTACGGCGAGGAGGGCGGCCAAATCCAGCCCGACCCGATTGAGGAGCAGGACGATGTCGCCCAGTTCATCGCCAAGATTGAGCGGAGCGACAAGGCCTTTCAGCGCGAATTGGGCCGCGCCAAGGTCCGCGCCATCCGGAACTTCTACGAGACGGCCATCTCCCAGCCGCCCATTCCCGGCACCGTGTTGCTCTTCACCCCGCAGAGACTCCGGTTCGAGGCTTGGACGGACGGATCGGGCGTCGGGCGGCTGCAGGAGCCTGATGAGAAATTCCTGATCATCGACGGGCAACACCGCCTGGCCGCGTTGCAGTTCTTCATGCGCTCGCATCCCGACGACGCCCGCAACATCCAGGTCCCGTGCGTGATCTTCGACGGCCGCAGCGAGGATTTTGCCACCGAGATGTTTGTCATCATCAATTCCACGACGACCCGCATCAACAAGAGCCATTTGGTCGATCTCTACGAGCGGGTGTCATGGGCGGAGCCGGACCGCCGATTTGCGGCGCACATATCGGAGATGCTTTACAGCGAGTCGGACAGCCCGTTGCGCTACCGCATCAACCGCCTGGGCGGGCGCAGCAGACAGGAGAAATGGATTTTGCAGGCGGAACTGTTCAACGAAATCCACCGCTGGACCCGCCAGTCCTGGACCCAGATCGAGAAGGAAGGGCCGGACAAACGCCTGGCCGCGCGTTACTACGCGGTGGCGCGCGATTTCTTCAAGGCGGCCGCCGAAGTCTGGGGTTCCGCCTGGGGCGATGGCGACTTCATGGTCACCAAACCCGTCACGCTCAAGGCGATGGCGCGAGTTTGCGCCGATCTGGCGGCGGTGGATGCCGGGCCGGAGGAAGGGCGCGTCGGGCGTTGGCGCGCGCGGCTGGCCCCGTGGAGCGAGCAGGCGCGCAACTTCCGCAACGAAGGTTTCTATGAACGATTCCCGGCCCGGGGCCAGGTTGAGCGCGTGGCGCGCATCCACCGCGAACTTTCCCGTCTGGCCGGCGTGACGCCGCGATCTTCAGCCCGGACTTGAGGCCCGCAAACTCGACGCATTCCAGCCGCAACCGCGGCTCATTGAATAACTGTCGAGAAAGGCAGTTGACATTGCGGCGCCAATCGCATACGAAGATTGGAAATCCTGCGATGAGATTGATATGAAAACGCTCCGCAAAATCGAGATGCTGGCATTTGGCGTCCTGGCTGTAACTGTTTTTCAAGGCTTTTCCGCCGAGCCTGACAATGCTCCTCCGCGCAGCGTCGCGCCTTTCTTCACGCCCGCCACAACGTCCCCCAAGGCGCCAGACGCCGACGGCTTCCTGCAGCGCTGGCTGCTTCTGGAGCCGATCAAAAAGCAGATCCGCAGCAACGCCGTGTTTACCGAGGAGTACATCCGGAACGCCTTCAATACGAATTACTTTGCCAATCAATTCACCGTGGTTCCGCACGACGGCGACAAGGTGAGGGTTGGCGACGATGAACTCGCGTGGCATGCCCTGGATTCCCCGACGTTCAACGTCAAACTCTTTCGCTTCGCCTATGGCCTGAACAAGCCGTCGTACAGCGTCCTGTTCTGGGCCGTTACCGTTGTCAACAGCCCGCGGGAGATGCGGAATGTCCGCATGGCCGTCGGCTCCAATTCGGGGTCCATGTGGTGGCTCAACGGCAAGGAAGCCGTCGGCCTTTTCGGTGATCGGCGCATGGTTATGGATGACTGCGTGTCCAAACGCCTTACGCTCAACAAGGGACCGAACGTCATTCGCGGCGCCGTCATCAACGGCCCCGGCTTAAGCGATTTCTGCGTCCGGTTTATCGATGAGAATGGTCAACCGATAAAGGATCTCACCCTGAGCCTTGAAAACGCTGGAAATTAAATCCCGCCGGATTCCGCGCGGCGGCCTCCCGGCTGGCGCCTGCTTTCTTGGTGTTTCTGCCAGAGGGCGCGGCGTTGTGGCAGGTTTAAAGAGTCGTCCCAGTCTTGGTCTCTATCGTATTGTTATTGGAGGTTCTATGAAATCCCGTATTCTTGCAGCCGCGGTTCCCGCCCTGCTCTCACTCTGGTCGTCCAGTCCGGCATTGGCTTTGGACGGCGAACCGTACATCCACGACCCCTCGACCGTCATCCAGTGCGACGGCAAGTATTACACTTTCGGCACCGGCGGCGGGGGCTTGATGTCCGACGATGGCTGGACCTGGCACAGCGGCGCCGTGCGACCCGGCGGGGGAGTGGCACCCGACGTCATCCACATCGGGGATCGCTACTATGTAAGCTATGCCACGGGTGGAGGCGGTTTGGCAGGTGGGCACGCCAGCTCCGTCCACATGATGTGGAGCAAGACGCTCGACCCCAAGTCCGCCGATTTCGGATTTCATGACAACATGATCGTCGCCTCGTCTGACGGCGTCGAGGACTGCGATGCCATCGATCCAGCGTTCTTGCTCGATCCCACCGATGGCCGGCTGTGGCTCAGCTACGGGACCTATTTCGGTTACATCCGGATAGTCGAACTTGATCCCACAACGGGGGCGCGCGTCCCCAGCAACCAGCCCGTTAACGTCGCCATCGACTGCGAAGCGTCTGACATGATGTATCGCGACGGCTGGTATTACCTCCTGGGCACTCACGGCACGTGCTGCTCCGGCTCCAGCTCCACCTACAATATCCGCGTGGGCCGCTCCAGGCAGGTGACCGGCCCTTACCTGGACAACATGGGCATGGACATGCTCAAAGGCGGCGGCAAGCTCGTTGTGGCCGCCAACGGACGCCAGATCGGCGCCGGCCACTTCGGCCTGCTGGACTTGGGCGACGGCGTGCAGAAGTTTTCGTGTCATTACGAGTCCGACCTGGACCGCAGCGGCCGCAGCGTGCTGGACATTCGCGCGCTGCTCTGGAAAGACGGCTGGCCCATCGCCGGCGAAAACTTCACGGGTGGGACCTTTGAAATCGAGTCCCAACGCAGCGGCTATGCCCTGGAACTGGGCGTGGAGGCCGTGCGGCTCCCCGGCGGCCGTCGCGGCGGTTTCGGGCGAGGAGGAGGACCCGGCGGCGGACCTCCAGGCAGTGGAGCGCCAGGCGGTGGAGGACCAGGCAGTGGAGCGCCAGGCGGTGGAGGACCAGGCGGCGGAGGACCGGGCGGTGGAGGACCGGGCGGTGGAGGACCGGGCGGTGGAGGACCAATGGGTGCCCGCGACAGTGGCGGGCCTGTGACCCCGATTCCGCAGCAGGATGTCGCCAAGGTGTCAACGAATTGGCCGGCTGGCAACGTCGAAATCCGCATCGGCGACTACATGCTGGAGGCCCGACAGAAGTGGACCATCACGCCCGTCGCCAACGCGGGAGGTTATCCCGGCTCGCCCTATTTCAAGATCACGATCGCCGGCACGGATCGCGCGCTGGCTGCAACCGAAGGCGCGGAAGTGATCGCGGTTCCCGCCTTCTCCGGCAAGCCCGAAGAACTGTGGCGCATCGACCAGTTGACCGATGGCACTTACCGCATCATGCCCAAGGCTGTGCCCAATTCCGCCGAACCCCTGGCTCTGAGCGCGGTGGGCCTCAGCACGCCGACGCTGGCCAAGTTCGACGCCAAGAGCGACGAGGCGCGCTGGAACTTTAGAGCGCCGTGAAGCTTCGAGATTTGGAAGTATGATGAATGGATTTGTTGGATCGGGCCTGATCGCGTGTGCGATGCTGGCGGCAACCGCATACGGTCAGAACAACGGCGGCACCACGCCGGAAGCGGCGCCGCAAACGAATTCCAGTCAGGCGGAGTCGGCGCCCTCCGTGGGGCTTAAAGACGCGTTCGCCGGGAAGTTCCTCATTGGCACGGCGAGCGATCTGAGGGGTTACTCGGACGCCGAGTTGGCGAACATCAAGGCCAACTACAACGTCATCACTCCGGAAAACTGCATGAAGCCCCAGCCAACGCAGCCCTCCGAGGACACGTTCAACTGGACGACTCCCGACGCGCTCGTGAAGTGGTGCCAGGACAACAACATCAAGGTCTGGGGCCACACCCTGTGCTGGCATGCGCAGACGCCAAACTGGTTCTTCCAGCCGGGAGCCGATGGCCAGCCGGTGACGCGCGAACTGGCGATGGCGCGGTTGAAAAACCATATATTGACTGAGGTCGGGCGCTACAAAGGGCGCGTCATCGGGTGGGATGTGGTCAACGAGGCGATCAACGACGGCGGCGCCGGTGAGACGGAGAATTTGCGAAATTCCAGTTGGAATCGGCTGATCGGGCCGGACTTCCTGACGTTGGCGTTCAAGTGGGCGCACGAAGCCGATCCGGAGGCCCAACTGTATTACAACGATTACAACATTGACCAGGGTTCCGTGGAGAACAAAGGCAAACACGCCAGTTCGATGCTGCTGCTCAAGCGCCTCCTCAAGGAGGGCGCGCCGATCAACGGCGTGGGCATCCAGGGGCACTGGCATCTGGACACAAGCATCCCCGACGTTGAGAAGGCGATTGCCGACTACGAGTCGTTGGGGCTGAAGGTCAGCATTAGCGAGCTGGATGTGACGGTCACCGGAGGCAACAGTGGCGCCTTCCCTGGCGGCGGCGGCGGCGGCCCCGTGTCCGCGGAGGCCTTCCAGCAGCAGGCGCAGGTTTACGCCAAATTATTTGACATCTTCAATCGGCATTCCAAGACCATCTCGCGTGTGACGTTCTGGGGCATCAGCGACCGGCGGTCATGGCGTTCGGGCCAGAGGCCGCTGGTCTTTGACGCCCGACTTCAACCCAAGCCGGCGCTTCAGGCGATTCTTGATGTGGGCTTGGGCAAGAATGTGACGAAGTGACCGTGAACTGGGTCTCGTGATGAACCCGGCAAGAATCCTTCTGCTTTTCCTCTTCACGGTGGTCCTGTCGGCGCGCGGGGATCCATCGGTAGAGCAATGGGGTGTTTTTGAACTCGCCTTGAAAGGCCCGACCAACGGCAATCCGTTTCTCGACGTACGATTCTCGGCGCGCTTCAAGCAAGGAACCAATTCCGTCGAGGCGAACGGCTTTTACGACGGCGAGGGCGTTTATCGCGTGCGCTTCATGCCGGAGAAAGCGGGGAAGTGGAGTTACAGGACCGCCAGCAACGCGCGCAAGCTGGACGGCAAGAGCGGCTCATTTGCGGCGACCCGGCCGTCGCCGTCAAATCACGGTCCGGTCCGCGTGGCGCGCACGTATCATTTCGCATACGCCGACGGCACGCCTTACGAGGAACTGGGCACGACCTGCTACGTTTGGGAGTGGCAACCGGAGCCGTTGCAGGAGCAGACGTTGAATACGCTCGCCGCGTCGCCGTTCAACAAAATCCGCTTCTGCGTTTTTCCGAAGCATTACGTATGGAATACAAATGAGCCGATTCTGTATCCGTTTCCCGGCGGGCCGGCGGCGACCAACTGGGACTTCACGCGTTTCAACGTGAAGTACTTTCAGCACCTTGAACAGCGCGTGCTGGACCTGGAAAAGCCTGGCATCGAGGCGGACATTATTCTGTTTCATCCTTACGACGAAGGCCATTGGGGATTCGACCGGATGCCCGCGGAGGCGGATGATCGCTACCTGCGTTACGTCGTCGCGCGGCTCGCGGCGTATCGCAATGTCTGGTGGTCGCTCGCCAACGAATGGGATTTCATGAAACGCAAAAAAGAAACCGACTTCGTGCGCTTCGGCGAGATCGTTTCACACGAGGACCCGTATCGCCATCTGCTTTCGATTCACCACGGCGCGAAACTATTCAATCACAACCTGCCCTGGATCACGCACGCGAGCATCCAGAGCGGCGCCGCCGTTCAGACCCCAGCCCGCGCGCGGGTTTTTCGCGACACGTATCACAAGCCGGTCGTTTATGACGAAGTGCAATACGAAGGCAACATTCCCAGCGGCTGGGGACGACTCAGCGCCGAGGAACTTGTCTTCCGCTTTTGGAACGCAACCGTCGCCGGCGCCTACTGCGGGCACGGCGAGACTTACAAGAGCGACGACCAGGTTCTGTGGTGGTCCAAGGGCGGCGTGCTCAAAGGCCAAAGCCCCGCGCGTCTCGCATTTCTAAAAAAGGTTCTCGATGATGCGCCGGCTGAGGGCATTGACCCGATCGACCACCATCCCGAAATGGGCGGACAGGCGGGGAAATACTACCTTGTTTATCTGGGCAAACAAACCCCGACCAACTGGAGCTTTGAAATTCCGAAGCCGCCGGCGGGCGGTCTCCAATTTGCCGACGGCTTGAGATTCACCGTGGACGTGCTCGACACGTGGAACATGACGGTGACGCGCGCGCCCGGCGATTTCACGCTCAAGAGGAGAGACGATGACACCTACGCCGACAAAGACGGGCGCGGCATTGAGTTGCCGGGCAAGCCCTACATGGCGATTCAACTGAAAAGATTGAAGAACTGATTATACAGTCACCAGATCGGCCCACTCAAGCGGGTTGTGCCGGCCAAGCTTCAAATGGATTTCAACCCGCTTTCCCTCTGGCAAGTGCAGATCGCAGTCAGCCCCGCCCGACTGGGGCTTCGCCGCCAAGACGCCGGCAGGCGCGGAAATCTCTTCGATCCCATGCCGGGCCACCAACGCGATGTCTTGATTTTTCATCGAGGTGATGGCCAGGTCCACGGTCCGAGCTTCCATGTCCCAAGCCAGTTTGTCTATCCTTGCAAAGGTGCGGGCCAGCATCCCGTTAATCGAGCCTTTCACCAGCGAGGGTGGAAGGGCGGGAAGCACTTCAATCACACCGGGGCGCGAGTAGGCCAGCATTTCCATCATGATCGCGGGAATTCCGCCCTGCGCGTCCGGCACAGGGCCGGCATAAGGGTCGCGCGAACATCGGAGCGCGGTGCTGACGTAGCCCTGCTCCATCAATTGCCGCAGTTGGATGTCCACGATGATGTTGTCTTTGAGCCGCGCCGCGGCCAAAGCGCGATGGCAGCGGGTATAAGCAGGCAAAACCTCGCCCGCAACGGCGGTGGACATGACATCGAACGTGCGCCTGCGGTCGGCTATCAACGCGGCTCGGGCCAGTTGCGGCGTGCGGTCCGGATCAATTTCATCGCCCGGCCAGGCGCCGTAGAGATGAGAGACGTGCCGATGGTTGTAATGCTCTTGCAGTGTGGGCCAGGCCCATTCCTTCAGGGTGCCGTCCAGTTCGACCAGGTAGGGTGGCATTTTGGCCAGTATCGCGTTCCATTTGGGCACGCTGTCGGTCTCGATGCCGAGGGTCTGGCACGCCTGGATCAAATGGGTCAGGACTTCGCGACAGACCGCGATGTCCATGGTGGCATTGACCAGCACCGGGCCTGATGGGTCCGTGCTGGCGGGCGTGTTCTCCGGCGAAATGGACGGGGCGAAGATGTAATTTCCATTCTTGTCAGTGGCCGTCAGGAAATCCTCGTAAAAAAGCGCCAGCTCTTTATATGCCGGCACGACGCGGTTGCGGAGGAAAGCCTGGTCGCCGGTGGCCAGATAGTGATCCCAGAACGGACGCACGCACCCGCCTCCGGCGGAAATCCAGTAAGGCCCGGCTTTGCTGGCGGAGCCGCTGTTGTAATAGAAATTGACGCCGAGACCCTTGTCTGGAAAAAGCGGATACGAGGCGCCGCGAAAGCCGAAAATGTTTTTGGCATTGGCGCGGCAATCCGGCGCCAGGCTTTCCATCCAACTGAAGTAGGCCTCCATGCCTTCCCGCAGACCGCCCTGCGCGGCGCCCGCCGTTTGCAAGTTGATGGTGGAGTTGACCTCGGCTGCGATGCTCGGATACTTGCCGCTGTTAAGGATGAACCAATGGCGCCCCATCTCAAACATCTTCTCCAGCAAGGCGGGCGAAAAGTCCGGCCTTGACCGCTGATCGGACAGAAGCTCCTCTACGGACATGCCGTGTTGGGAGGCGCCTCCGAAATCCACGGTGACGCGGTTAAGCATCTCCGATTGAACGCCGCGATGCCGCTCCAGCAGCGCGGAATAATCCGGCGTGATTCCTTCGACCGCCTGGCGCAGGGCTTCAACTTTGTCCTCGCTGTAATCCGGATAATATTCGATGCGCGTAAGCAAAATCACCGACGACGCATTCTCGATGACAAGCGCGCCTTCTTCCACGCGCGCCGATCCGCCGTTGCGAACGACGCGAGTCACGCCGGCGTAGCCGCTGTTGTCCACGGAGGGGTCCAAACGGCATTTGTAAATCAGCCGCTGTTCGTTGGAGTCCTGCCGAACGTCGCCGGCTTCGACGCCCTTAAATGCTCCCCTGGCGGGGTGGTTGCCCCAAGTCATCCCGTTGCTCATGCTCCACTGCGCGGACTTCTGCAAAGAGATTCGGACATTGACGGTCTGACCCGCCGGAGCGGCGAGCCACTGGACCACGACGTTGTCAGGGCGGGAAGCGAATGTTTGACGAGCCCAGTCGCCGCGCTCGTCCGTCCAGGCGACTTTTATTTCACTGTTCTCGAAATTGACGGTGCGGAGATAGTCCTTGACCGACGCGGTTTTCGGAAGATCAAGCTGCATCAGGAACGCCGGGATTGTGAGGTGCGGCTCGGTATTCTGCTTGATGGGGCTTTCATTCATGCGTTGGACAGCAAGCGACATGGCTTCGGCGTGTTTGCCGTCCAGCACCATTTGCCGCACTTGCGGAAAGATGTCCGCGACGTTGGGCGCCTCCAAAGGGTGCTGCCACGGCATGAGCAGGCTTTCGTGGTGGAAAAGGATTTGCTCCGAGTAGGGATCGCCCATCAACTCGATGTTCATCGCGCCATTGCCGGAAATGAGACACTCGCTGACCAGGTTGCCTGGCGCGATGCTGCAAAATCCCCGCCGCGGCACGATCTTCCGCCTGACCCGTTCCGCCAGCGGCATCGGCAAAATCGGATACGATCTGGCGGGCGCCGGCGGCTTTGGCAGGAACCGATCGCCCTGCACGCGGTGAAGATATTCAGACGGGCGATTGTCCGCCGGCGGCGCTCCTGTATTTGAGGATTCACTTTCGGCCGCGGCGAGCATGGGTGATATTCTTAGAGAACCCATCAGGCCGGCGGCGGTCGCGCTTGTTTTAAGAAATTCTCTGCGTCTCATAATTCCCTCATCTGGTGTATTGCTTGCTGATCACGCCCAATTAACCCAATCCAACGGATTCCGCCGGCCGATTTTCAAATGAACTTCCACCGGTTTGCCTTCCGGCAAGTGCAAGTCGCAGGCGGCCTTGTCAGATTGAGGCTTCGCCGCCAAGGCTCCGGAGGAGGCGGAAATCGCTTCGATGCCATAGCGGGCAATCAAAGTGACATCCTGCTTTCTCACTGACGTGACCGTTAAGTCCACGGTCCGCGCATCCATGTCCCAGGCGAGTTTGTCGAGCCTGGCGAAGGTACGGAGCAGCATTCCATTTATCGAGCCTTTCACGAGTGACGGAGGAAGGGCCGGAAGCACTTCAATCACACCGGGGCGCGAGTAGGCCAGCATTTCCATCATGATCGTTGGAATTCCGCCCTGCGCATCCGCTATGCCGACCCCGGAGTAGGGATCGTGGGAACACCGGAGCGTTGGGGCGACCCAACCTGTTTCAATCAGTTGCCGCAGTTCGCTGTCCACCATGTAGCAGTCTTTGAGCCGCGTCCCAACCAAAGCGCGATGGCAGAGTCCATGAGCGGCCAACCGCTCCGGGATACGGTGCCGGTCGGCGATCAGCGCCGCCTTGGCCAGTTGAGGTGTGCGGTCCGGGTCAATATCGTCGCCTGGCCAAACGCCGTAGAGATGAGAAATATGCCGATGAACATAACGATCTGTCAGCGTGGGCCAGGCCCATTCCTTCAAGGCGCCGTCCGGTTCGAGCAGGTAGGGCGGCAGCTTGGCCAGCATCGCCTTCCATTTCGGCACGCTGTCGGCCTCAATGCCGAGCAGCTCGCAAGACTCCACCAAATTGCCTAAGACTTCCCGGCACCCCGCGATGTCCATGCTGGCGTTAACCACCAACATGCACGACGGGTTCAGGTTGCCCGGATTGTTCTCCGGGGAGAAGGATGGGACGAAGATGTAATTTCCATCCTTGTCCGTCACCGTCAGAAAATCCTCGTAAAAAAGCGCCAGATCCTTGTAAGCCGGCGCCACGCGCTTGCGGAGGAAATCCAGGTCCCCCGTCACCAGGTAGTGGTCCCAGAACGGGCGCACACACCAAGGCCCGTCGGAAAGCCAGTAGGGATGCGGCCAGGTTTCGCCGGTCTCGGTCGAACCCGCGTGGTCGTACATGGTTTCGATGCCCCACTCTTTGCTCGGCGTGAGGGAATACTTGGCGCCGCGCAGGCCGAAGACATTCCTGGCGTTGGTGTGGAAGTCTGAGACCAGGCTCTCCATCCAGTTGAAGTAGGCTTCCTCGCCTTCGCGGTGATAGCCCAATGCCATGGGCGCGAGCTGAAGGTTGATGTTGGCGTTGGTCTCGGCCGACATGCTGCAATACTTGCCGCTGGTCAGGATGAACCAGTAGCGGCACATGTCGAATAACTTCTCGAGATAAGCGCCCGAATAGCCCGGGCTGGACCGCTGATCAGACAGAAGTTCCTCGGAAGACAATCCATACTTGGAAGCGCCGCCGAAATCCACGGTGACGCGGTTGAGCATCTCGGCCTGCACTTTGCGCGCCCGCTCCAGCAGCGCCGGATAATCCGGGGTGAGTTGTTCCAGTGCCTGCCGGGCGGCTTCCACCTGATCCTCGCTGTAGTCGGGGAAGTATTCGATGCGCGTGAGGAGCATCACGGAAGTCGCATTCTCGATGACCAGCGTGTTTCCCTCCATCCGGGCCGCGCCGCCGTCGCGGACGACGCGAGTCACGCCGGCGTAGCCCCTATTGTTGACGGACGGATCCAATCGGCCCTTGTAAATCAGCCGCTGCTCGTTGCAGTCTTGCTGAGCATTGTTTTGTCCGCCACCCGCGCCAGCTGGCGGACCGCCCCCCCGGCCTCCTCTTCCGCCGCGCCCTCCCCCCCCGGCAGCCAGAGCGATTCGAACATTGACCGACTGTCCTTTGGGGGCGGTGAGCCGTTGGACCACGAGGTTGTCAGGCCGGGAGGTAAAGGTCTGACGAACCCACTCACCGCGGTCGTCCGTCCAGTGGACCTTCACCTCTGTGCTCTCGAAATCAATCGTGCGGAGATAGTCCTTGACCGACGGGCTTTTTGGAAACTCAAGACGCATGGAGAACCCCGCGCCTCCGCCGAACCCTCCCATGCCGCCGGGTCCAGTCAGGCCTTCATGCCATTTCTGGTGGGCCAAGGCCGCGGCTTCGTGGTATTTTCCGTCCAGCAGCATTTGCCGCACCTGCGGGAAAATATCCGCGATGTTGGGCGGCTCGGCGGGCCTTTTGCGTGGCACATACAGCATTTCATGGCGGAAGGGAATCTGTTCGGTGTAGGGGTCGCACTCCAACTCAATGTTGATGGCTCCAGTGCCAGAGAGCAGAGCACCGTCGCCGGGCGTCAGACTGCAAAAGCCCCGCCGCGGCACGATCTTCCGCTTGATCCGTTCCGCCATCGGCATCGGCGAGATCGAAACACCGGCAGACTCCGGCGGCTTGGGCAGGAACTGGTCCGATCTCGCGCGGCGCAGAAAATCGGCGGAACGGTTTTCTCCCGATCCTGGCGCCGGCGGCTTTGGAGAATCGCCCTCGGCGGCGTTGAGCGATGGGAGAAGCTTCAACGAACCCGCCAGTCCGGCGGCGACCGCGCCTGTTTTGATAAAGTCTCGACGTTTCATCGTTATCTCCGTTGATTAAATTTATTTGATGGAAATGGCAGTGGCGGGAGTGTTGTATCCTTCGAGTTTGACCCAGCGGGGCTTGGCGCCCTTTGGAACTATTCCGTTAATCTCGGCCGTTTCGCCGGGATAGACGGTGATGTAATTGTCGTCGTATTCGATGGGGAGAATTTCATCGCCATCGCGCGCCGTGGAAATGGCGGCCCGCTCAAAAAACGCGATGTGCCCGGAAGGATTGCGCAAACGAATGGTCACATGGCTCTCTTTGCCAATCTTGATCTGCGTCGCCCCGATTTCGACGGCCGCCGGAGGCATGGTGTTCAGCGCGGTCATGTCAGCCCATTTGTCCTGCCGCAGAGTCATCACCATATCATGTCCTCGCGCGCCGAGGTCGTCATCTTTCTGCGATTGCCAGTAAGTGTTGTCCACGAGAAGTTTCCCACTGTCGTCAAACAACTGACAACGCACGAAGAAGATCGGCGAGCTTTCGGGATACCGGGGCAGCGACAAGACCTGTGCAGCGCCGTTGAAAGGAACGGCTATGTCGTTGGTGGAACGGTCGTCGCGCACTTTGCCATCGAGATCGTAAATGCGCACCCGAACGCGCAGGCCGCGCACGTCGCCGGGAGTTTGATTGAAAGCGATGATCCTGGCCTGGCTGTTGTCGCCGGTCGCGTAATAATCGAAAACCACCGAGAGCGGACGCAAGCCTTTCTTGGCGCCGTAGTATGCGCCGCCGGGACTCAGGTAATAATCAATGAGGTTGCCGTAGAACGTAGGCCAGTGGCTGTTCAACATCCAGTAGCCGACCATCTTGTGGGTTGCCCAGCCGGACGCGGCGACATTCTCAAACTGCGCGCGGGTGTTTTCGTAATGGGCAAGCTGGGCCTTCCGCACAAAGTCTTCGACGTTGGTGGAAGGGCCATAGCGTTGTTTCAACGCCAGTTGAATGTTGGCGAGCGTGGAATTTCCGCCCCACGCTCCGGCGTGCATAAGCCAGGTGTCGTTGATCGGCCAGAGCTTGTCCGCGGGAATGAATTTCTTGAGACTTTCCAAAGTGGGAATGTGCTCGTTGTCGCCTTGCTCGATGGCGGAGCCGAACGTGGCGGGGTATTTTCCGCTGAACCAGTAATTGGGAGGCCGCCAGCAATACGGGCCTTCCATACGGATGCCATCCCAGACGCGGTCGCCATTCGTCCCCCTGGCAAAAGAAGAAACGGTGTCCACCGCGGCGTTTTGCCAGTGCAACTCGGAGAGAATGCCATGGTATTCCCGGCGAATTGGCTCCGGCGGCAGGCCGTCGCTTCCGTTGGCCCAGACGAACGCGGAGGCGTGCGGACGGAGCATCAGAATTTGCGAACGAACACTCTGCGGCGCGACGCGATGGTCTTCCTCGCTCCACTGGTTCCACTTCTCCCACTGATTGCAGCACATCCAGCCGAACATGAGCGGAATGCCCTCCTCATCGGCGAGTTCGACAATGTGTTCGCTCGAGATTTTCGATTCCCAGCGCAAAAAGTTGATGCCGAGGTCCTTTGCGTAACGCAGGATGTCCGCCTCGCGCTCCGGATCGTAGCGATAGAGGAGGTCCGGCGTATAGTCGCCGCCGCGAACTAGAAAATCACGCCCATTCACCTGCAAGTAGAAATTGCCGCCCTTGCCAATGTCGGGGAATTGTTCGTCGTTGTCGCGATGCTGCGTGACGCTGCGGATTCCGAAACGAATATGAGCGCGGTCCGAAGGCGTTTCGTTCCGCGCAAACTCCAACTGGAGGTCGTAAAGAGCCGGCGTGCCCATGGTGTAGGGCCACCAGAGGTCTGGGTTTGTCACAACCAATTCCGGGAATCTTTCCGGCGCGAACCCGACCTCGCGGTCCTCGCCGGCGGAAAGATTGGTGACGCTTTGCTCGAAATGGACTGTCGGTTTGCCTGGCCGCGAAATCGTTCCTTTCAATGTGCCGCTGACCGGCTGCGCCGAGAGGTTGCGCAGGTTGACGAAGACCGTGAGCCGGGCGGTGGATTCGGCGAGCAATAGTTCCGAATTCACGAGCGCATGGTTGACCGAAACCGGGCCTGTCACCCGCAAATAAACAGGTTTCCAAACACCCGCGTTACGATCCGAAACGAAAGAAACGCCCGCCCCCGTGTTATATTTTTTCCGGCCCTTGTAGCCGAGATATTTCCAGTTGATCCAATCATACCAACTGTCCGCCATTTCGACGCCGTCCACGTCCTGAATCATTCGTTCGGGCGTCACTTTAACGGCGAGCACGTTCCGCGAGCCTGGCTTGATCCACGAGGTGACATTCAATTCGTGAGCGGCATACATTCCGACCACTTGCTTGTTGTCAGCGATCTTCCCGCCGTTGAGCCAGATTTCAGCCCGATAGTTGATTCCAGGAAATTCGAGCGTGTAAGATTCGCCGGCGGGCGCCTTGAAAGTCGTCCGATACCACCAATCCTGCTTGTATAAATCCTGCGGAGCTTTCTCCAGCAGGTTTTTTCCAACATACAGGTTGGGACAGACGCCATCCTCCTGAAGTATTTCAAGAACCGTGGCCGGCATCCGGTGAATCGGATGCCAGTGGGCGTCCCTGTAGCCGGCAACAGAAATCGCGGCGCCCTCCGACGGCGCTTCCGTTGCGGACGCCAGCTTCCAATTCTCCGCGAGTTCGACTCGTCCGGGATTTTCGGCGGCCGCAAATAACGGGACAGTGGCAATCCCGAGCAACAGCAACGCCATCAATATAACGCGGAACATGTTCAAGTCGGTCCGCGCGCTGGAGAACCTGCCAAACCGTCTTCGATTATGCATGAGTCTTGTTTGTTTTCGTGGGTCCGAGTTTTCACCACAGAACCACTCCGACGTTTCCGCGTCAAGCCGCTTAATTGGATTTCATCCAGACCTGGGAGTCATTCTGGCGGGGGGCGGCGGCGGTTGTGTCAAGACGATTGTTGCGGGCGTAGTTGGGGATGGCCAGCAACGCACTCCCGTCCGCCCACGCGCCTTTGATGGCCATGACGCCGTGGAGAAGGTCCGGACGCCAGTCCACCGAGAGCGGCTTGTCGGCAATGGGGCCGGTGATGCTGGGGTTGTCCGCCCGCTCAACGTTGTAAATCAGCGGGCCGTAGCGCAGCGCGACCAGCCCCTTGTCGGCAGCGACTTTGGGGTCGGCGGTGAGGCGCTGCACTTCCATCGGGAGCACCAAGTCAATCTTGTCGCCGGCCTTCCAGGTTCGAGTGATGATGGCGTAGCCGTTTTGGATTTTTGGAGTGGTTTTTTTGCCGTTGACGGCAAGGGAGAGCAAACCGCTGACGGCCGGGCTTTCGGTGTAGAGGGCGCTGGTGTGGCGGTCGGGCACGCGCACGTGGATCGAGAATTTCCTGGGTTCCTTGGGATTCACAGTCATGGCCACATTGCCGCTCCAGGGGTAATCGGTTTTCTGAATCATCTGAATGTCAGTCCCGGCGACTTTCTCGATGTTGACAGCACCGCCGATGAAGAGGTTGACATAGAGGCCGTCATCGCCCTTGGCATAAGTCCAGGTCGGGAGCATGAGAAGGGTGCGCGGGATGTTGCCCACGCAGCAGGGGCAGTTATGCCAGGCGGCGCGCCGCCCGCCGCGCAGGGGGTTGGTGTAGTAGAAGGTTTGGCCCTCCTGATCGGTCGCGCCCAGAAGCGCGTTGTAGAGGGTTTCCTCGTAGAGATCGGCATACTTGGCGTCGTGGTAGGCCAGGTTCATTTTGTATTGGAAGAAGACCAGGCCGCAACTGGAGCAGGATTCGCAGTAGGCGTCGTTGCCCAGGGCGTAGTTGGGACCGAAGCCCTCCGAGGCGTCGCCGCGCGCGCCTTCGCCCATGCCGCCGGTCACGTAATACTTCTTATTGACGATGTTGTCCCACAGGGAAAGGACCGCGCTCTGGTAATCGGGGTCGTGGGTTTCGGCGGCGACGTCGGCCATGCCGGAATAGGTGTAGGCGGCGCGGACGGCGTGGCCCACGGCCTCGTATTGCTGGACGACGGGCAGGTGGCTCTGGTCATATTCCGAGCCGCCCTGGCGGGAATCGAGAAGGAATTGGGCCAGGGCGATGTAGGCGTCGCCGCGGCCGTGGCCTTCCATATCATTGACAAAACGGCCGAAGCGGACGAGCGCCTGCTCCATTTCCTGATGGCCGTCAAACCACGGTTTCCTGCCCGGGCCGAGGTTGGCCACCCAGCAATCGGCCAGCTTCTTGGCGGCGTCGTAGAGGCGTTTGTCCTTGCCGTTGGTCATCGTGTAATGGTTGATGGCCGACTCGATGAAGTATCCCGCCACGTAGCCTTCGTGCTCGCCGCGCGTGCGCGGGTCCCAATGATGGACGGCGCGTCCGTTGTCCCCGCGGGCGCCGAGCGTGAAGCGGGTTTGCAGATAGCCGTCCGGTTCCTGCGCGGCAAGGATGATGGGAATCCAATCGTCCAGCGTGGCGCGCATCTTTTTCTGGGCCTGGAGCATGGCCGGATCGTCTTTGGGGTCCACCATCAGGGCCAGGCAAATGGCTTCCACGGTTTGATGCACCCAGGCGTTGGCGAATGGGTAGCCCACGTGGAACTTGGCCGGTTCGCCGCGGAGTTTCTTGCCCGCCTCGACGAAATTATTGATCCCGCCTTCCTTCAAATTCGGGTCATTGATCTCGTCAATGCAATGCGGAATCCAGCCGACGATCAGCGATTTCGCGCGGTCATTCCACAGCGGGCTGTCGATCTGGTAATCGCGGGTATAAACGACATCGAGCCGGTCTTTGGGGGGAGGACCCTGGACGTTGACGATGAGGGTGGAAGCGAGGTTGGTGGACGGGTCTTGCGCCGCGAGTTTGAGCGCGTAAACGCCTTCCGTGGAGAACTTGGCCGTGGTGACAGCCGAATGAGCGTCGGCAAAAGACACTTTGCCCGGCCCTGAAACTTTGCTCCACAGGGGCATGAAATTGGTCCCCGCGTCCTGCTGGCGGTTTTGCCGGGGTCGCCTGGCATCCTCGTAGCCGGCGTATCCGTTGAGGTAAGTCTTGCCGGGAAAGACCACGTCGCGATCCACCCCGGCTTCGACTCGCAGGTGAGGCGATGGCTTGGGGCCGGCTGAATTGGTGTCTTGTGCCGCGGCGGTGAGCGTGGTCGCAAGGAGGCAGGAAAGGGCGAATGTTGCGGTTAAGGATTTCATAAATTGATAACTATCTCTCACTCCCGACGGCGGCGTCTCCGCTGCGGAAGGGGATGGCGGGCAGGCCCGCGCCGTTGAAGAGCGTGGCTTTTGGGTTGGATTGCCAGGCGTAGGACGCGGCGACCGGGGTGGGCGCCTCGGATGACGAAACGACAACGCTGTCGCCCACAATTGTGGCGTAGGCCCAGTGCCATTTGCGGTCCTGGCCGCAAATGGAGAATTCTTCCAGCTTGCCGCCTTTGACCACCAGGCCGCCGTCCGCGTGAGTGAAAGTGAGTCTCAGAGCGCCGGGAAGTCTTTCCACGGAGGCAAAGCGCGGGCCGGAATAGGGGATGTTTTTACCGTAATGCCGCGCCAAGGCCACCCGTGCGAGACGTTCGCCCACTTCCTTCTTGTCTTTTGGATGGATGTTACCGGCGTCGCCGACATCGATGGCCGCCGCCAGTCCCGAGTTCGTGACTGTGTTTGCGACAAAATCCTGCGCCGCGCGCAAGTCAGCCCAGGAATCCTCGCCAGGGGCGTCCTTGCGTTCCATGTACGCGGCAAGACTGACGATGTAGAATGGAAAATCACCCTGCCCGAAACTCCTTCGCCAGTCGGCGATCATCGCCGGCAACAGCGTGCGATATTGCGCGGCGCGCCCGGTGTTGGCCTCGCCTTGGTACCAGATCGCGCCAGTGATGGCCAATGGCGCCACGGGAGCAATCATGCCGTTGTAGAGCACGGCGGGCATGACCGGCCAGTTCTCAAACCCGGCGGGCAACGGGTGGGGCGGACGCGCGTCAACGCTGAGCTTGCCTTTCCAGTCACCGGCCAGAGGGATTTCGGTTTGATTTCCCAGAACCAGCTTGAGCGCTTCAGGCTGCGATTTGAATCCGCCATCCGGTTTTGTTTTGAGCACGCGGATGGCGACGACATTCGTGCCCGGCTTGAGAGTGGCATCCGGAATCCTGTAAGCGCGAGGGTTCTCCACCCATGCGCTGGCGCCAACCTGGCGGCCGTTGACGAAGGTGGTATCCATCCGCTCGACGATACCGAGGAGAATCCGCGCCGTCCCTGGTGGAACCGGGTCCGGCAGCACGACGCTCTTGCGAAAGTAACAGAGAGCTGGAAACTCGGGAACACCCAGTTCGCCGAAGCCGCCGGGAATGGTTACGGGCTTCCAATCAGCATCGTCGAGGCCGGGTTGGAACCAGGCGTTGTCTTTCTGGCCTGGATCATACTCATCGTACCAGTGCGAAATGAAGTTGCCGTATTGCGGCGCGCCCTTGGCCTCGAGACGCGCCAATTCATCCAGCGCGGAGTCAAAATCCTTGAGTGAACGGAGCGTCCCGGCGCTCGTCCAGGATTCCGCCGGCGTGCCCCCGACGCAATCCTCCACCAATCCGACCGGCACATCCAGTTCCTGTTGCAACTTGCGTCCAAAAAAGTAAGCCACCGCCGAGAAGCCGCCGGATTCCCCGCCAACGGTATTCGGTGAACAGATTTTCCACGATCCTTGCGGAACTGCCGCCGGCGCGTAAGCCACCTGCTGCCTCACAACGAAGAACCGGATTCGGGGGTGGTCCGCGGCCTTGACCTCCTCGCTCCCGTTTCGGGCCTGGCCCAGCGCCATCTCCATGTTGGACTGCCCGCCGCACAACCACACGTCTCCCACCAGCACGTCGCGGATTTCAACGTGTTGCGGACCGTCGATGACAATAGTGTACGGCCCCCCCGGCGCGGGAGGCTGGATCACGACTGACCAACGGCCGTCGTCCCTGGTCACCGTCTTCACCGTGCTGTCCGCAACTGTGACGCGGACTTCCTGGCCTGCCCTGGCCCATCCCCAAATGGTGTTGGGCTTTCCGCGCTGTAGAACCATATTGTCGCCGAACATCGGGCTTACAAACGGCAATGGAGCGCTCTCCACCGCCAAGAGAACCGTCGATGAGATGAAGACGCCCGCCGCGGCGATGAGAACGAGTGAACAAACCCGAATCCTTAGCCAAGCTCGGTAGGGCGAGGCTCCTGCCGAGCCGATTCCGCGGGAGAAGGCTCCGCAGGAGCGTCGCCCTGCCGGCCTCACCTGTTCGGTGAAAAACGCCCCGATTCGATGAGGATTGGGGGAACAAATGGAACCGAAGAGTTTGCTTGTTTTCATTCGGAAAGACGGTTTTGAATCGGCATGAATTGGGAGATTGTTATCCGTTCCATCGATACACTTCGCCCTTGCGCAATTTCACCTCGCGCGTCACTGAGCCGTAACGCAATTTCGCGGAACCGCCGTTGATCGAACGAATGGCCGCTTCGACAAGCTTCCCGTCACGCCAGGAAATATCGACTTCAAAGGCTCCGCGGGCGCGCAGTCCTTTGACCGAGCCGTTGGGCCATTGCGGCGGCAAGGCGGGCAACAGGGAGATTTCCCCCGCGTGGCTTTGCAGGAGGGTCTCGGCAATGGCCGCAGTCAGGCCAAAACTGGCGTCGGACTGGTTGCCCGCGCGGTTGTGCAGGTTGTCGGCGGGGCTTGTTGACACGAACCTCCGCACCAGCGCGCCGGCCTTGTCGCCGCGCTCAAGGCGGGCCCACATGGCAACACTCCAGGCAAGCTGAAATCCTCTCGGCGATGAATGGGCTTCCATCCACTTCTGGTACGCCGCGGCGAGATCGGGGTTCCCGCGCAGGGTGACGGTGTTGCCGGGGAAGAACGGGAAGAGCGGCGAGACGTTGTGGCCTTCAGGCCCGGGCGTCCAGTCCTCGATCCACTCTTGGACAAAGCCGTTACTGCCGATCCGGTAGGGTGGGAGCTTCTTGAGGGCGTCGGCGAGCTTGACGCCGAAATCCCCATCCTGACCGAGAATCTGCTCCGCCTCAATGCAGTGCGAGAACAACTCCCGGATGAGGGCGACGTCCATGGTCGGTCCCGGCGAGACAACCGCCGTGTTCCCGTCTTTGTCAAGATAGGAGTGTTCCGGGGACATGGAGAGCGGCGTGACCAGCCAATGGTGTTTAGGCTCTTCCACCATCACTTCGAGCAGGAACTGCGCGGCGCCTCTCATCACGGGGTAATACTCCCGGAGAAAATGGGTGTCGTCGGAGAAGGCGTAATGTTCCCACAAGTGCTGGCAGAGCCAGGCGCCGCCCATCGGCCACATGCCGTACTTGGCGGCGTCAACCGGCGCCGTGCCGCGCCAGAGATCGGTGTTGTGATGGAGCACCCAGCCGCCGGCGTTGTATTGGGTCTTGGCGGTCCTGGCGCCCGTCTCGGAGAGGTCCTTGGTCAGGTCAAACAGGGGCTGATGGCATTCGGCCAGATTGCAAACCTCCGCCGGCCAGTAGTTCATTTCCGTGTTGATGTTGACGGTGTACTTGCTTCCCCAAGACGGCAGAATGTCCTCATCCCAGATGCCTTGCAGATTGGCCGGCTGACCGCCGGCGCGGCTGCTGGAGGCCAGAATATATCGGCCGAGTTGGAAGCAGAGCGCCTCCAGATTGGGATCTTCTCCGCCGGCGCGCACGGCCTGGAGACGCTGGTCGGTGGGGGTGGCGCCGAGCGCCGCGTCGCCCACGTTCAGGTGGACTCGGCCCATCAGGCCGCGGAAATCGTTCACATGCCGGCCAAGCAGCGTGGCGAAGTCCTTGCCAGCGGCGGCGTCCAGGACTTGCTTGCACCGGGCCGCGGGGTAGCCGCTGATGTCATGGTAGTTCACAAAGCTGGTGGACAATGCCAGGACGAGGGTGACGGCGTCGGCGTTGGTGATGTTAAGCGTCGAGCCTGCGGCCTCGGACCGGCCGCCTTCGAGACGGGCGGCCAACGCCGCCTCGTAGCGCAGGCCGTTGCCTTCCGTCCGCGCAATCAGGCCAGCCATCCCCGAATTCGGGGCTGCAAACGGGCCTTTCCAGGTTCCGTCCACGACGAGACGGCCAGGCTCGGCGACACTCGTCTCCAGATACGGGCCGCGAAACTGGACGCCGAGGGACACCCGGCCGGGCCGGTCGGAGCTGACGCGCACAACCAGAACGCGGTCGGGCCAGGAGACGAAGGTCTCGCGAGTGATCACGGCGTCACTCAAGCGATAGCTCACTTTGGCAATTCCGGTTTCCATGTCCAGCTCGCGGCGGTAGTCGGTGAAGTGAGTGGCGCCAAAGTCCAAAAGCAGGTCGCCTATCGGCTGGTAGGCCTCCTGCGCCTTGGGCTTGCCCCAGAAGTGTGCGTTGGCCATCTTCTCGGCCTCCTGGAACTTGTCCGCAAAAACCAGATCGCGAATTTGGGGGAAATACTGGAACGCTTCGGGATTGTCGTAGTTGTGCGGACGCCCGGACCAGAAGGACGACTCGTTGAGCGCGATCCGCTCCTGCGGGACGCCGCCGAAGACCATGGCCCCGATCATCCCGTTGCCCAAGGGCATGGCCTGGAGCCAGGCGGTGGCCGGCTGGCGGTACCAGAGTGTCATGTCACTTGGGTTTGAGTCTGCCGCTCCACAGAGCGTTGCCGCGCAACCAAGGATCGCAATCGCGAACACACGGACGATGAATCCGGGTGGCATAAATTGGTTCCGGTTGTTCATAAGAGGCGATTTCATTGGCGCAGTCAACGGGTTGACACGGCGATTTGCGACGACTTCAGGCCGTCAGCCTCGGCGCGGAGTTGAATCCTCCCGCGTGAACCGGTTGGCCGCAAAATCACCAGGCAGCGTCCTTGAAAGGTCTGGCGGGATGGAGCGTGGAAACTCGCCGGCGTATTCGGGCTGCTGCTGCCTTGGGCCGCCAGTTCCCCCGCTCCGGTCACCGAGAACCGCACGGGAATCTCCGCGTTCGGCACGCGCCGGCCGTCCGCGTCCACGATTTCAACGGTCACATAAGACAGGTCGTTGCGATCTGCGCGAATAGTTCCCCGGTCGGCGGTCAGCTTCAGTTTCTTTGGAGCGCCGCTGGTTTTCAGCATCGTTTGCGCGACGGCTTTGCCCTGGATCAAGCCGATCGCCCGGAGTTCGCCCGGCGCGTAGGGCACCTCGAACTTCGCGGTGAGTTTCGTCGCGTCGGAAACCGGCTTCTCACCAATGACATTGCCGTTGAGTTCCAACCGGACGCTTTCGCACCGTGAATAAACCGCAACCTGCAACGGCTTGCCTTCCTGTCCCGGCCAGTTCCATGATTGCGATTCATCGGGCCAGCCCCAACCGCTGACGCGTTCCTGCTGGTCCCCGGCAATGGGCGCATGTGCCGCCATTTCGATCTGGCTGCGGCCCCAGACAACATCACGATAAAACGACTGCGGCTTCTTGAAACCGCAGATGTCAATGTCACCACACCAGGCGTTGAACCAAGGCCAGGGCATGAAGAAACTATCCCTGCCAGCGCTCACAACGCTGTGGCCAATGCCCGATTCGCCCAGATAATCCATCGCCGTCCAGGTGAAGTCGCCGATTGCATACGGATGTTTTTCCACGAGCGACCAGTAGTCGAAGAAGTCCTTAGGATACGATTCGGTCCCCATGATCACGCGCTCGGGATGGCGCGCATGGTCGGATTCGTATTTGCCCGGCAGGTAGTTGTAACCGGCCACGTCAAGATACAGAAACGCAGGATCGGAAAGCGTGTCCCAGTTCCGGGTCACCTGGCCCCAGTCGTTGCAGACCGCCTGGGTGATGGGGCGGGTGGAATCATGGGACAGGACGGCTTCACGCAAACGCTTCGCCGTCGCATTGGCGCGGAATTGCTCCGGAATTTCGTTGCCAATGGACCAGATCACGACCGATGGATGATTGCGGTCGCGGCGCACCATCGAGGCGATGTCGCGCTCGGACCAGTCCTTGAAATACAGATGGTAATCCTGCGGGTTTTTGCCGGAATCCCAGCAATCGAACGCCTCGTCCACCACGAGCATGCCCAGCCGGTCGCAGGCGTCGAGAAATGCGGGTGACGGCGGATTATGGCTCGTGCGAATCGCATTGAAACCATTGGTCTTGAGCAACTCGACGCGCCGTTCCTCCGCGCGGTCAATCGCCGCCGAGCCAAGCGGGCCGTTGTCGTGGTGCATGCAGCCGCCTTTGAGCTTGAGCATCTGGCCGTTGAGCCGAAGACCGTGTTCGGCGTCAATTTCAACCTTGCGAATTCCAAAATGCGTTGAAACCTCGTCCACCGCCTTGCCTGCCGCCACGATTTGGACTTCCGCTGAATACAACTCCGGCGAATCCGGCGACCACAGGTTTGGCGAACCCACTTCCACCGTCTGTTCCGCCTGCCGCGTCTCGTTGGCCGGCAAGCGCAGTTGGCTCTCGGTTGTCTTGACAGTTGCGCCCCTGGCATCCAACACCCGCGCGCGGACAACCACGTCCGCTTCAGCCTGGGTGGCGTTGCGAACTTCGCTCGCGATTTTCACGACGGCTTTTTCCTTGGACACTTCGGGCGTGGTAACAAAGACACCCCAAGCCAGCACGCAAAGTGGCGCGGTGACCGTCAGCCAGGTGTGGCGGTAAATCCCCGAACCGGAATACCAGCGGCTGTTCTTGCCCTCGTTGCGGACACGCGCCGCGAGCACGTTTTCCTGGCCCGCCGGTTTCAGGTAAGGAGTCAGATCGAATTCGAAGCTTGTGTAACCGTAAGGATGGTTGCCCAGCGGGTGGCCGTTGATCCAAAAGTCCGCGTTCATATAGACGCCCTCGAAGCGCACGGCGACGAGTTTGCCGGCGTCGGCTGAAGCCAGCGTGAAATGTTTGCGATACCAGGCCGTGCCGCCCACAACATGGCCGGTGCTGGCGCCGCCTTTGCTTTGGTTGCGATCAAAGGGGCCAACGCGAACCGCCGCCGCCTGGTCCGAAACGGCGGCGTTCGTGGCGGGCAAATCCTCAATGCTCCAATCATGCGGCACATCAAGGGCGCGCCAAGTGGAATCATTAAACGCGGGGACCTCGGCGCCGGGCGGATCGGCGCGTAAAAAGCGCCAGTTCGAATCGAACGAGCGATCCCGTTGGCTGCCCGCCAATGCCGAAAAGCCGCCCAAAACAAAAAAAAGACCGCGCACGACCTTGGAGGAGATGATCTTCATGAGTTCGAAGTATGCAATCAACCATTGTTGGACACAATCCCGTTATTGGTCATCTGGCCGGCTGGCGTCGGCAGTCAAGATTTTGCTTCCCGCCGCGGGCGTGACGGGATATGCTGCTCCTTCCCTGGTTATCCGTGGCGTTCACGGCCAGAGAACCAAATAAGAACAAGTTTGCTGTTTAGGAGAAACATGAAATCGAAAATCAGTCTTGTGATACTGCTTGCGCTGGCGCTCACGCTGCCGGTAGCCACGTTGTTGATAGTCAGGGCAGCCGGGGCGGCAGGCGCCGGTTCTCCACCCAGGCCGGAAGGCCCGTGTGACATTTACGCCGCTGCCGGCGCCCCCTGCGCGGCGGCCCACAGCACCACGCGCGCGCTCTACGCCTCCTATAACGGCCCGCTCTACCAGGTGATGCGCCAGTCGGATGGCAAGACCCTGGACATCGGCGTCGTTCAACCCTCCGCGACGGATGGCGGCGGATACGCGAACGCGGCGGCGCAGGACGCCTTCTGCGCCAACACGTATTGTTGGATCACCACCATTTACGACCAGTCCGGCCACAGCAACAACCTCACCCAGGCGCCGCGCGGCGGCACCGGCAGCCTCCTGGCCTTGGGCGGGTTTGACAATCTTCCGGTGGCGGATTGGGCGCCGATTACGATCATGGGCCACAAGGTCTATGGCGTGTTCATCGCGCCGGGCATGGGGTTGCGTTGTGATGACGCGCACGCCACGGCGGTGGACGACCAGGCGGAGGGCGAGTACTGGGTCGTGAACGGCCATCATTACAACGGCGGCTGCTGCTACGACTACGGCAACGCCGAAATTGACAGCCGCGATGACGACGCCGGCACGATGGAAACCACCTACTTTGGCAACGCCACTCCCTGGTATCACGGCCCACCGCCCGGCCCGTGGATCATGACCGACCAGGAGAACAACCTGGTGGGTTGTGTCACCACCAATGGAACCAAGAACTGCGACCTGCCGATCATCCCCTGGCGATTCGTCACCGCGATGGCCAAGGGTGAACCGCACCACTGGGCGACCCTGGGTGGAGACTCGCAGAGCGGCGAGCTGAAGGTCATGTTCGACGGAAAGCGGGTGGACCGCAACTATGACCCGATGCGCAAGCAGGGGGCGATTCTCCTGGGCAACGGCGGCGACAACAGCAACGGCTCGCAGGGGACCTTTTATGAAGGCGCGATGACGGCCGGAGGGACCTTCCCCACGGACGCCACCGACCAGAAGGTGCAGGCCAACGTCGTGGCTGCGAAGTACGACGTGCCGCCCCTGAGCCTGGCGCCGGCGTCGGCAAAGGCCGCACCGCCGGGACTGCAAACGTTTTCACCGGGTTCCTCGCAGGAGACCACCGTGACCTTCACGAATACGACGGGTGCGCCCGCGGCGGGAGTCAAGTTGAGCATTACCGTGCCTGCGGGTTGGACTTCCGTGGTTTCTGGCGGCACTGAGACGTCAAAGACTTTCTCCGACCCGGTCGCGCCGGGTGCGGGCGTGAGCGCGACCTTCAAGGTCACCTCGGGGCAGCAGGCCTTCAACGGCGACCTGGTTGGCAATGCCTCGTGGCAGAACTCGACCGGCCAGACGCAAACCGAGACCGCGGCCGAGAAGATTCGGAATGTCAGCCCGGTCAAAATCAACGAGTTTGCCATTAACTCGACGGACTCGTTCATCGAGCTATACAACGCCGGCGGCAGTGATGTTGACCTTTCCGGCTGGACACTGACCGAGCACCCCGCCGCGCAGCCCATCTTCTCTTCGGTGACGGCGCCGGCGGGGACGAAACTCGCTGCCAAAGGCTTCTACGTGTTCGGCCTGGCCAACTCCGGTCTGGCGGTTCCGGCGCACAAGGGCGATGCCACCCTCTACGTCCGGAGCACCAATGGCATGAACGTCGGCGATACCATTGAAATTGACACCGGCTCTGGCGTGGAAACCCGCAAGATCGCCAGCCTCGGGACGGCGGCTGGCGCCACGACAACGCTGTGGCAACCTCTTCCGGACGGTCCGGTGATCACGATCCCCCCAGGTTCCACCAGCGTGCCTTACGCTGGCAGCGGCGGCTTCGGCTTCGGCTTCGGCGGCGGCGGCTTCGCGGTCGAGGCCGGCCAAAAGCTGGGCCTTGGATACGGCTCAACCTACCCGGCGGTCGCCAGAGATGTGGAAAGTTATGAGATCGTCACGGTCACCGAGGTGGGCAAGCCGGGAACACAGACTCGTCTGGCTGGGGCCGCGAATGCCGGTGACACCACCATCCGGGCGATGAACGGGGCCAACATCTCGGTGGGCGACAAGATCAGGTTGGACATTGACAGCAGTGGACATGGCATCGAGACCGTCACGGTCAAGAGCGTCGTCGCGGCGGAGGGCGGCGGCGGCGGGCGCGGCGGCGTACGCGCGAGCCTTGAACTGGAGGCCCCGCTGAAATTCAATCATTCGGCCAATCTCCCATTCAGTGTCAACGGAACAGGGATTAGCTTCCAACCGGCGACGGTCCATCCCCATTCGAGTAATGAACCGCTTCAACCGCTGGGCGCCGGCATCACACTCGACCAACCCTTGGCCAACGATCACGCCATCAACTCCGCCGTGCGTGACGCGGTGGTCACGACCGCCGGATACCAGGGGCCGCCGCCCAGCCAATGGTTTGGAGGTCCCGCCCTTGCCGGTTCGGGCTGCATCGTGTTGCGGGACGCCGCCGGCTTGGTCGCTGACAGTCTCAACTATGGTGAGTTGGTTGACCCATGGGCTGCCCAAGGCTACCAAGGCGGGACCGGATCTGGCTGCAGCGTGCCTGCGCCCAGCGCGGGCAGAGGCGGCTTCGGCGGGCGCGGTGGCCCCGTTGGTCCCACGCCCAGCGTGAGCGTGGGGCGTTACCCGGATGGCGCCGATAGCGCCAGCAATTGCCGCGATTTCCAGGTGCAGACCGCCCGCATTCTGGCGGCCGAATCGGCCGTGGGCGCGCACAATATCAAAGTCGCCAGCGTGACAGGCTTTAGCGCCGGCCAGACGATTCCCATTGATAAGGGTGCGAACCGCGAGACCATCGTCATCGCGGAGGTTGGCACACCAGGCGCCACCACTGTGGGCACTGCCACGGAGGTGGGCGCGACCGCCATCCCAGTGGCCAGCCCGGCAGGCTTTAGCGCCGGCCAGACGATCACCATTGACAGCGGGACGAACGTGGAGACGGCGGTTGTCGCCTCCGTCGCTGGCGGCGGCAGAGGCGGGCGCGGCGGCTTTGGCGGCGGCAGGGGCGGCCTCGCCGGCGCCTCCATCACGGTCGCGGCGCCGCTCGGCATGGCACACGCGGTGGGAGCACAGGTCTCCGGCAGCGGCATCACCCTCACCGCCGCATTGACCAAGGCGCACGCCAGCGGGACGCAGCTCGGCACCAGCGGCCCAACGCCCGGCGCGCCTAACCAGAAATGACCCCTCTTCGCCGGTCCTGGCCCTGGTGGCGCGGGGTCTTGACGGGTTTGATCGCGCTGGGTCTGGCGTTGAGCGCTTTCCTGAGCTGGCATTATCTGATTGGCGGGCCGGTAATCGGCTGCGGCGGCGGCGGGCCCTGCGACCATGTCCTCAACAGCCGTTGGTCAACGATTGGCGGGATACTGCCCGTCAGCGGTCTGGCAGCGGGGGCGTACCTGGCGATGCTGGCGGCCAGTCTTTGCATTGGTCCGGCGACGGAGGCGCCGGTGCGGCGGTTGGCGTGGCGCGCGATGCTGGTTCTAGCCGGAGCGGCCGCCGGAAGCGCCGTGTGGTTCACCATCGTGCAGAAGTGGCTCATCGGGGCCTTTTGCCCCTATTGCATGGCCACGCACCTCACCGGCCTCCTGCTGGCGGCTTTGGCCGTCTGGCGGGCGCCCAGGGAATTGGACGACGAGTCAAGCGAAATCTCGCTGACGATCCCCGCGCCGAATGCCACGACGCCTGCCGCCCCGCGGCGCGTGATTGGCCCTTTGCCCGCAATCGGTCCGGGCCTGGTCGGTCTGGCTTTGGCCGGCATCCTGGCGGCCTGCCAGATGGCCTTTGCTCCCCGGTCCGTCTATCGCGACGGCGAGTCCCAAGAGAGTTTGCCCGCCATTGATCCGCACGACGCGCCGGTGATCGGTTCACCCGACGCCCTCCACGTCGTCAACCTGCTGTTTGATTACAAATGCCCCCATTGCCAGCAGTTGCATTTGATGCTTGATGAGACGATTCGCCGGTACGGCGGCAAGATGGTTTTTGTTCTGTGCCCGACGCCGTTGAACACCAACTGCAACCCTTACGTACCGCGGAACGTGGATGAATTTGCGGACTCGTGCGAGCTGGCCAAAGTTGCCCTGGCGGTTTGGTTGGCGAGACGCGAGGCGTTTCCCGCCTTCGACCGCTGGATGTTTTCGTTTGAGTCCGGCGACCGCTGGCAGCCGCGAAGCCTCGACGCCGCCAGGGCCAAAGCTGTCGAATTGGCCGGTCAGGCGAAGTTCAAGGCCGCTCTGGCCGATCCCTGGATTGACCGGTATCTGCAAACCTGCATTCGGATTTACGGCCACACCATCCAGAACGGCAACAACGCCGTCCCCAAACTGGTTTTCGGCCCGCGTTGGGTCATTCCCGAACCCAATGACGCGGACGACCTGGTTTTAATTCTGCATGACAGCCTGACCGTGCCCGTGCCGTGACATCAGAATGACGCAGATGGGATGAACGGCGCGTTTTTTGTCAAGAATAGCACTGTCGAGCCGGCGTGAATTGCGGCTGTTGCGGTTTACGGCGCCACCTGCCGCGGCCCGCCAGACAACGCCCCGGAAGAAGGGGTTTTTCAGCTTGAAATGGACGAAGCTACGGCACGACCTCTTTGATGTTCGCCATATTTGCGACTTGTTTCCACAGAATTTCCTTCGCGTAGCCCTCAGACAGAGTATATGACCAGCCTTGGCCTGAGTCCTTCCATTTGAGCGACTTCCAAGCCGAAGACGCAAGAACTCGATTGAGCGCGTTACTCGCTGTGACGGGGCTAGGCAGCGGAAATGGCTGCGTGCGAAACACCCCATTCGACATGCAGTAAGCGATGTAGCTCTCAGCGCTCTCCGGCCGCCCCCCTGATGAGTAGCCTAGGGTCATAGATAGCGGCACATTATCCGCGATTGCAAACGGCATATAAGGCCAATCCGAAGAATTCATCGAATGAAGAGGCAGCAACTCCGGAGCTCCCAAGCGAGGGGATCTAAGGGTATCAGTCGGAATTCGTGGCAAGAAAATCAAACGGCACAAATGGCAGACTTTCTGATCTGCCTCGTAACCTTCCAAGAAGTCTCCCTTTGCCTTCGCGAATTGTTCCAGTGCAGCGCAGGCAGAATCTCGGCCCGCGCTAATCAGTGTGTTCGCGGATCGAACGGCCTCATCCGGGCGCAACTCCCAAGCGCTGATCTTTGGGAAAGACAGGATGGCCTGCTCGACGTCGTTGCTCGCCGCGCAGCAGGATAGAGCCACCGCTGCTGCCAGCGCCTGCAGTCCTATTCGGTTCACCATCATGGCGAGCATTTATTATACGTTGGCTGGTTAGTATATTGAAACACAAAATTCAATCCCTCCTGGTGGCGTCCGACCAATCTGCATTTTCAAACCAGCGCCAACACCATGCGGCCAGTATGGCCGATTCGCGGCGAGAATCGAGCGTCTTCCATAACCGTGAGTAACGTGGTAAAATGAGGCGGAAGCAGCTGCGAGCCTTGGCTCGCGCCCCCGGCGGTCGAAGGTTCGTTAACTTGAATACGGACCTGGGGCAGTCCTGGAATTATGACATTTCGCATTGAAGCCGCGCCGAACCCATGCTCAAGCGCTGGGCAATCGAGCGAAACGCCAGGGGGCCTCGGAATCGCGTATAATGCATGGGCGCGCGGGGCGGCTGGGCGCGGTTCTCGCCGCGAAATATCCGAATCGATGTCCGGAGCGGCGCGCGTTCAATGCCCCGGATCCATGTTTGACATTTGCGTCATTCGTGTCCATCCATGGTAAAAAATATACTTGCATAATGCAATTTCTGTGGTATTGTGGCGGCAGTGGCTGGGGGCGGTTTGTTCTTTGAAAGGCCGC
>PLGF01000068.1 GCA_003138485.1 Verrucomicrobiales bacterium
TTACGGTAAATTACGCCAAATTACGGTAAATTACGGTCGTTTTTGGCCTTCGGGGGGCATGGGCTGCCTGGACATTCGCTCCAAAAGGGCGAATTTGCTGAGAACCTCGGCTTGCGCCGCTTCGAGAATGGCCTTGCCTTCCGCGGGGTCCTGGCTGGCCAGGAGTTGGAAGCGGCGTTCAGCGGCCCAGAGCTTTTCCAGCGGAACCTTCGGCGCGGCGTAATCCAGTTTCAATGCCGGCTCGCCCGCCGCCAGGCGCCGCGGATCAAAGCGGTAAAGCGGCCAGTAGCCCGTCTCGACCGCCAGCTTTTGCTGCTCCAAGCCCTGTCCCAGGCCGTATCCGTGCTCGATGCACGGACAGTAGGCGATGAGGAGCGACGTGCCGGGAAACGACTCGGCTTCCTCAAACGCCTTGACGGTTTGGGAATCCTTCGCGCCGAAGGCGATCTGCGCGACATAGGCCGTGCCGCTGGTCATGGCGATCAGGCCGAGGTCTTTCTTGGCCGCGCGCTTGCCGGCCACGGCGAACCGGGCGGCGGCGCCCCTGGGGGTGGCCTTGGACTGCTGCCCGCCCGTGTTGGAATAGACTTCTGTGTCAAGCACAAGTATGTTGACTTTGGCGTTCATGGAGATGACGTGGTCCAGGCCGCCGTAACCGATGTCGTAGGCCCAGCCGTCGCCGCCAATGATCCAGACCGATTTGCGAACCAGCGCGTCGGCCAGGCCGTGGAGGGCCGAAGCCTCCGGGAAGGCCAGCTTTTCCAGCCGCAGGCGCAGTTCACACACGCGCTCGCGCTGGGCGGCGATTTCCGCGTCGGTCTCCTGGCGGGCGCCGAGCAGGGCTTCCACCAAGTCGCCGCCCAGAGGCGCCGCCAGATTTTGCGCCAGTTCGCGGGCGAATTCGGTTTGCTTGTCCAGGGCGACCCGCTGGCCAAAGCCGTATTCGGCGTTGTCCTCGAAGAGGGAATTGGACCAGGCCGGGCCGCGGCCGGAGCGGTTGACCGCGTAGGGAGTCGTCGGCAGGTTGCCGCCGAAAATGGAGGAGCAGCCCGTGGCGTTGGCGATGAGGAGGCGGTCCCCCGCCATTTGCGTGAGCAGTTTGACGTAGGGCGTTTCGCCGCAGCCGGCGCACGCGCCGGAGTACTCGAAGAGTGGCTCGCGGAATTGGGTGCCTTTGACATCCATGGGCAGGCGCGCCGGGTCCGGGGAAGGCAGGTTGAGGAAGAATTCATAGTTGACGGTTTCCTGCTCGCGCAGCGGCGGCATCGGCTTCATGTTGATCGCCTTTTGCTTGGGGTCCGCCTTCGATTTCGCCGGGCAAACCGCGACGCACAGGGTGCAGCCGGTGCAATCTTCCGGGGCCACCTGGAGCGTATATTGGGACTCCTTCCATTCCTGGGAGCGGAAGGGGGTGGATTTGAAATGAGGCGGCGCCCCGGCCAGTTGGGAGGCGGGATAAAACTTGGCGCGGATCGCGGCATGGGGGCAGACCAGGACGCACTTGTTGCATTGAATGCAGAGGGCGGAGTCCCATTCGGGGATTTCCAGCGCGATGGCGCGTTTTTCCCACCGGGTGGTGGCTGCGGGCCAGGTGCCATCGACAGGAAACGCGCTGACAGGGAGCAGATCGCCCTTGTTGGCGAGCATCAGCGCGGTGACCCTTTGCACAAAATCGGGCGCCGCGGCGGCGACGGTCGGCGCCAAATGCCTGTCGGCGGAAACGGCAGCGGGTATTTTGACTTCGTGCAGAGCGGCGAGGGTTTGGTCCACGGCGGCGAAGTTCTGCTCAACGACCGCCTGGCCCTTGCGGGAGTAGGTTTTGCTGATGGCCTTTTTGATCTGCGCAATCGCCTCGGCGCGCGGGAGGACGTTGGAGATGGCGAAGAAGCAAGTTTGCATGATGGTATTGATGCGTCCGCCCATGCCGGCGGCCTTGGCGACGGGATAGGCGTCAATCACATAACACTTGAGCTTGCGGTCGATGATCTCGCGCTGGATTTCAACCGGGAAATGGCCCCAGACATCCTCCGGCCCATAAGGCGAATTGAGCAGAAGCGTCGCGCCCTCGGACGCGTATTCCAGGACGTTGTAACGCTCCAAAAAGGGCCACTGATGGCACGCGACAAAGTCCGCCCGCTTGAGCAGGAAGGGCGAATGGATGGGCTGCGGCCCAAAGCGGAGATGGGAGATCGTGACCGCGCCCGATTTCTTGGAGTCATAGACGAAATAGCCTTGGGCGTAGAGGCTGGTTTCTTCGCCGATGATTTTGATCGAATTCTTGTTGGCTCCGACCGTCCCGTCCGCGCCCAGTCCGAAAAAGACCGCCCGCACCACCTCCTTTGGTTCAATGTCAAACTCCGCGTCAAAGGGCAGCGACGTGTGAGTGACATCATCAACGATGCCGGCGGTAAAATGATTTTTTGGCGTGTGGCGTTTGAGTTCGTCAAAAATCGCCTTGACCATGGCCGGGGTGAACTCCTTGGAGGAGAGGCCGTAACGCCCGCCAATCACGGACGGTTCGGCATCGAAGGAAGCCATCCCCTTGTCAATGCCTTCGCGCAGGGCGGCCACGACATCCAGGTAAAGAGGTTCGCCCACCGCGCCCGGTTCCTTGGTGCGGTCCAGCACCGCGATGCGACGCGTCGCGGCGGGCAGCGCGGCGACAAAGGCTTCGATGGAAAATGGCCGGAAGAGGCGGACCTTCAACACGCCCGTTTTTTCGCCGTGCTCATTGAGCCACGCGGCGGTCGGCTGGGCCGTTTCGCCGCCGGAACCCATGATGACCACCACCCGCTCGGCCTCCGGATGGCCGGTGTAATCGAAGAGCCGGTATTGGCGGCCGGTGATCCCGGCGAAGCGGTTCATGGCATCCTGCACGATGCCGGGGGCGCGGTCATAAAATGGGTTGCACGCTTCCCGCGCCTGGAAAAAAACATCCGGGTTTTGGGCGGTGCCGCGAATGCAGGGCCGGTCGGGCGACAGGCCGTGCCGGCGGAAGGCCTGCACCGCGAGGGCGTACTCGCCCATCATCTCCCCCAATTGCTGGTCCGTCAGCTCCCGGATTTTAGCCACTTCATGCGAGGTGCGGAAGCCGTCGAAGAAATGCAGGAACGGCACGCGCGCTTCGAGCGTTGCGGCGTGGGCGATGCAGGCCAGGTCCTGCGCCTCCTGCACCGAAGCGGAGGAAAGCAGGGCAAAGCCCGTTTGGCGGCAAGCCATGACGTCGGAATGGTCGCCGAAAATGGACAGCGCGTGAGTGGCCAGTGTGCGCGCGGTCACATGCATGCAAAAGGGCAGCAACTCGCCGGCGATCTTGTACATGTTGGGGATCATCAGCAGCAGCCCTTGCGACGCCGTGAAGGTCGTGCTCAACGAGCCGACCTGCACCATGCCGTGCAGGGCGCCGGCGGCGCCGGCTTCGGATTGCATCTCGACCAGCCGCGGCACTGTCCCGTATAGATTCTTCCGGCCCGCCGCCGACCACTGGTCACACCACTCGGCCATCGGAGAGGATGGGGTGATCGGATAGATGGCGACCGTTTCGGAAAGACGATAGGCGACGGAAGCCGCCGCTTCATTCCCGTCCAGGGTGGCGAAAGGAACGGCGGGAGAATTTTGGGTTTCAGGTGATGGGTTCATAATTAGAATGCGGATGAATTCAAGACTGCGGAAAGCCGGCCCAGCAACCAGCCGGGCGCGCAACCAAACACGATGACCAGGGCCGCCAATAGCGCGATGGGAAAAAGCGCGGCGCGGGACGCGCGAAGGGGCATCGCTCCGGCGGGCGGTGGGACGGCGTAAATTTGCTTGAGCACCTGGAGGTAGTAATAGAGCGAAATCGCGCTCGCGCCCACCGCCACGATGACCAGCCAGAGCATTCCCAAATGAGGCTGCCCCGCCGCCGCCGCCGTAAAGAGATAAAACTTGCCGAAGAACCCCGCCAGGGGCGGTATGCCGGCGAGGGAAAGCATGAAAATGAACATGCACACCGCGAGCAGCGGCGCACGCCGGCCCAATCCGGCCCAGGCGGCCATGCGGTCCCCGTTCGCGCTGTTCTCAACCGCGCCCGCCACTGCCAACGCGCCCAGCACCGTCAGCGCGTAGGTGATGACGTAGAAAAGAAGCGCGGGCAGCATCTGTCGCGCGTTGCCAAAAAAGGCCAGCAACGCATAGCCTCCGTGCGCGATGGCGGAGTACGCCAGCAACCGTTTGACACTGGTCTGCGCCAGCGCCGCGATGTTTCCGCCGGCCATCGAGAGAACCGCCAAAACGGCCAGCACCGGCATCCATCCGGCCCGGAAATCGTTCCAGGCCGCGCCCCCCCGAATGGGGCCAAATCCATCGATCACGATTTTCGCGAGGACAAAAAAGCTCGCCACCTTGGAGGCGGAGGCGACGAAACAGGCAATTGGCGCCGGAGCGCCCTCATACACGTCGGGCGCCCAGAAATGAAACGGCGCGGCGGCCACTTTGAAGGCAAATCCGATCAGCGTCATGACCAGCGCGGCGTAACAAACCGGCTCAACAGGCTGGGTTCTCAGTTTCGCGGCTATCGCTCCCAGGCCCAGTTCGCCGGTCATTCCATAAAGCAGGCTGATGCCAAAGAGCGTGAACGCCGCCGCCACGCTTCCGAAAAGAAAGTACTTCAGCGCCGCCTCCGCCGATGCCTCCCGCGTCTTGTCAAACGCCGTCAGGACATACAGCGGCACGCTGAGTATCTCCAGCGCGATGAAAATCATCAGGAGATTCTCCGAACTGATGAGCAGCATCAAACCCGCCGTCGCCAGCAGGAGCAGAGCGTAATACTCTCCCGTGTGCCGGGTGAATCGCGCGTCCAGCGACAGCACCACCACCACCAGCGCCAAACCGAGCAGCGCCAATTTTATGAATTGCGTCAGAGGCGACAGGGCCAGCATTTCGGATGTCCCGTAATTCGTCGCGCGCCCGATCCAGATCATGGCCCCCACGCATCCCGCGCAGGCCGTCGCGCCAATCACACGCCAGCGCACAGCCGGATTCATGCGCCGTACGATGGCAAAATCCACAGCCAGCGCCGCCAGCGCGAAGATTATGACGATTTCTTCGGGAATCAGTGGAATCATCCAGTCCAAAGACAGCGTCATTGAGGGCCTCCTTTGACCATCCCTTGGAACAAGGTGGAATTGAGCGTCGGCGTGATCAAATTGAGCAGCAAGCCGGGCCACAGCCCGATGAGGACGGTCGTTCCCAACAGCACCAGCGCCCCGGCCCGTTCGGGCATGGAAATGGGTTCGATCGGGATGGCAGACGCTTTGATGTCGCCTTCCGCGAAAAACGCCTTGATCCACACGCGCACCATAAAGGCGATGCCCACGAGAATGCCGACGCCGGCCAGAAGCGTCAGGCGCGGGAAGACCTGCCAGGCGCCGGCGAGCACCTGCAGTTCGGCGATAAACCCGCTGAAGCCGGGCAATCCCATCGACGCCGCCCCGGCGATGACAAAGGTGACCGCCGCAAACGGCGCCAGGGCGCTCAGATTCATCGGTTGCAGCTCTGTCAAATCCCGCGTATGCGCGCGGTCATACACCATCCGCCCAACCACGGCAAAAAGCAGACCGGCGATGATGCCGTGCGAGAACATTTGCAGCACCGCCCCGCTCAGGCCGATCTTCGAGAGCGTCATCAGGCCGAGCAGGACAAAGCCCATGTGGCTGACGCTCGAATAGCCAATGACAAATTTAAGGTCCCTTTGCACCAACGCCACCGTCGCGCCATAAACGATGCCGATGACCGCCAGCAGGGCGATCTCATTTTGCCAGGCGCGCAATCCCTCTGGAAAAAGCGTCATGGCCACCCGCAACGCGCCGTAGGCGCCCAGCTTCATCACCACCCCGGCCAGCAGCATTGACCCGGCCGTCGGCGCCGCCACATGCCCGGTCGGCGCCCATGTATGGAAGGGCCAGAGACCGGCCAGAATCGCAAACCCGACAAATACCAGCGGGAACGCCCAATGCTGAAAGGCCGCCGGAAAGTGGTATTTCGCCAGTTCCGTCAAATCAAACGTCTGCGCGCCGGAAACCACGTAGGCTGCGATCAACCCGACCAACACCATTGCGCTGCCCACCAGCGAATAGAGCGCCAGTTTCATCGCCCCGTACTCGCGCCGCGTCGATCCCCAAACCGCAATGAGGAAATACTTCGGGATGATGGCCAGTTCGTAAAAGACGAAGAGGAGAAAAAGATCAAAGCTCAGAAAGACTCCATAAACGCTGCCGATCAGCGCCAGATAAAGCGCGAAAAACTCCCGGGTGCGGCGCTCGATGTTCCACGAGAACAACACCCCCGCGACCGCCGCAATGCCTGTGAGCAACACCAGCGTGATGCTCACCCCGTCAGCCGCCAGATGAAAATGGATGTGCAAGTCCGCAATCCACGAAAAATTCACCAGGTCCACCGGCGTCCCGGACGCGGCGCTCCGCTCGTACTGAACCGCCCCCGCCAGGGCGCAGGCCAGCCCCGCCAAGGCGGTGAGCAGAGCGGTGTGCCGGGCGGCGCGCCGGCTCTCCGCGGGCAGCAGCACCAGCGCCGCCGCGCCCAGGAATGATATTAAAATGGTCCAGGCGAGCATGGCGTTAAAAAAGTTTCGAGAGGGCCAGCGCGGCCGGATTGGCCACGCGCATGAGGATTTGCGGGCATGTTCCCAGCAGCAGCATCAGCGCCATCACCGGCGCCAGCGTGAGGCGCTCGCCGCTGGTGAGGTCCTTCCAGCCGCTCCAGCGGCTGGGCAACGGCCCGCTGAAGACCCGCTGTAAAATCGTCAGAAGAAATATCGCCGTGATCAGCAATCCCAGCGTCGATGCTGCCGCCGCCCAACCCGCCAGCGGCAGGACGCCTTTGAATATCAGGAATTCGCCGACAAATCCATTCAGTCCGGGCAGGCCGAGCGACGCAAACAATGTGATCCCCATCAACCCGCAAAAAACCGGCGCCACTTTGCGCAGGCCCCCAAAATCGTCCAGTCCCCGCAGTCCACCGCCGCGCATCTCGATGAGGCCGACAAAATAAAACAGCGCCGCAGCCGTCAAGCCGTGATTGAACATTTGCAGCATGACGCCGTTCAGGGCCGCTGCTCTGTCGGCTGACCCGGTTCCCGCGTCCCCGGTGATCCGCACGACGGCGAAAATGCCCAGCAGGCAGTAACCGACGTGGTTGATCGAGGAGTAAGCCACCATTCGTTTCAAATCCCGCTGGGCCAGCGCGGCGGCGGCGGAAAAGACGATGGTCGCCACGGCCAGGCACAGCAGTGGCGTTTGCATCGCCCGCATCTGCCCCGGAAACAGCGGCAGTAAAATGCGCAGGAGTCCATACACGCCCATCTTCGACATCGCGCCGGTCAGCAGCATCGACGTTCCGGCGGGCGCCTCCGTGTAAGCCGATGGCAGCCATGTGTGGAAGGGCATCAGCGGCGCCTTGACCGCGAACCCAAGAAACACCCCGAAAAAAACCACCGTCGCGAGCGTTTCCCTGGACTTGAAGAATGAGCCGCCCAGTTTCGCGAAAAGCGCGCTGTCCAGGCCGCCGTTGCGGGCGAGGCGGGCCAGTTCTTCAAAGTCAAAAAGACCTGTCGCCGCGTAAAGCGCCAGGAACGCCAGCAGCATCGCCACGCTGCCGGCAAGCGTGTAGATAAGAAACTGGTTCGCCGCGCGCGTGCGCCGCGGTCCGCCCCAGAGTTTGATCAGGAAAAACGCCGGAATCAGTCCCATCTCCCAATAAATGAACCAGTGGAAAAAGTTCAGCGCCGTGAACGTGCCGAACAAGCCGGCTTCCAGAAACAATATCAGCGCGAAATAGAGATTCCGGTTCGGCCCGATCTCCCACGAAGCCAGCATGGCAAAGGGCGCGAGCAGCGCCGACAGCAGCACCATCAGCAGCCCCAATCCATCCACTCCCAAGTGGTATTCGATCCCCAGCGACGGCGCCCACGCCAGGCGCTCGACGTACTGCGCGCCGCCCCGCCCGCTGTCAAACATGGCCCATGCCGCCGCCGCCACGGCCAGCGAGAGCAGGCTGGCGCCAAAGGCGATACTCCGCGAAGTCTTTGATTGGCCGGACGCCAGCAAGGCCGCCCCGCCCCCCGCCAGCGGGATGACTGTCAAAATGGAAAGGATCGGAATGGTATTCATCCGCACCCCCAGATCAGCGCCAAAGCCAATACACTGAACGCCACGCCCGCGATCCGCATATAGCGCTGCACGCGGCCATTTTGCAGCCACGACAGACCACGTCCCGCGCCGCGCAACCCGTCGCAGCCGGCGTCGAATCCCGCGTTGACTCCCAATTCGTCAATCGCGCTGTCGAATCGCGCCAACGCCACCGTCAATCGCGTCACCGCCTGGACCGCTCCCGTCCAGAGCACGCGATCCAGCCAGTCGGCCAATGCCGCAAACGCGGTGTTCAGCCGGACGACCGTCGCGCCATAAAACTCGTCAATGAAAAACTTATTCTCAAGCAGCCGATAGAAGGCGGGCAGCGCCTTTTGGAGCGGGTCCATCGCGCGGAGACTTTGGGCCGCGACGTTCCCGTAGATTTTCCAGCCCGCCAGAAAAGCCACGCCCACTACGACGGCGGAAACCAGCATCAGGTTCAGTTGCGGCGAGGCCAGCAAAGCCGCCGGCTCGAAGCGGACCTTCTCTCCGTTCAAATAGGACTGGAACCAGGGCCACGCGGGCGTTCCCAAAAAACCGGCCAGCACGGCGAACACCGCCAAAACCGCCAGAGGGATCGTCATCACACCCGGACTTTCATGGGCGGGCGCCCGGGCGCCTGCAGCCTGGGCCGGTTTTCCGAAGAACACCCAGCTCACCTGGCGCATCATATAAAACGCAGTCAGAAACGCCCCCGCCGCGCCGAGACAAAACGGGACCGGGGAGGAGGGCCAGATCCAGGCCGCGCGCAGTATTTCGTCCTTGCTCCAAAAACCTGAAAAGAACAGCGGCACGCCGCACAGCGCCATCATCCCGGCCGCATAGGTCGCGAAAGTCCACGGCATCAGTTTTTTGAGGCCCCCCATTTTGCGGATGTCCTGTTCCCCGTGGCAGCCGTGAATCACCGACCCGGCGCCCAGGAAAAGGAGCGACTTGAAAAAGGCGTGGGTAATCAAGTGAAACATTCCCACGGCCACTCCGCCCACTCCCAACCCCATCATCATGTAACCCAGTTGCGAAATGGTCGAATAAGCAATGATGCGTTTGATGTCATTTTGCGCCACGGCGATGGCGGCGGCAAACACCGCCGTGATCGCTCCCACCCAGGTCACCACCTCGAGCGCCGCCAAATGGCCGCCGGCACTCATCAAGGGATACATCCGCGCCACCAGAAAGACACCGGCCGCAACCATCGTGGCCGCATGAATCAGCGCGCTCACCGGCGTCGGGCCTTCCATCGCGTCCGGCAGCCAGACGTGCAGCGGCAACTGGCCGGACTTTCCAACCGCCCCGGCGAAAATCAGCAGGGAAATCGCCGTGGAAACAGCCATGCCGCCCAGCGTGGCGGCGGCCGCTAGGCGCGCCAGCGACGCAGCCTCCAGGCAGCCGTGCCCGTTGTCATAAAAGAGCAGCGTGCCGCTCTTGGAATAGAGCCACAGCATCCCCAGCAACAGCCCCATGTCCCCAATGCGCGTCGTGATGAACGCTTTCTTCGCCGCGGCCGCCGCTTGCGGTTTTTCAAACCAGAAGCCGATCAACAGGTAGGAGGACAGCCCCACCAGTTCCCAGGAGATGAACAGCAGCAGCAGGCTGTTGGCGATGACTATCCCCAGCATCGCCGCGCCAAACAGGGACATGAAGCAGAAGAAGCGCGTGAAATTTTCGTCCTCCGCCATGTAGCCGAGGCTGTAGATAAAAATGAGCAGCGCCAAGAATGTCACCATCATCAGCATGATCGCCGTCAGCGGGTCCAGCATCCAGCCCAGTGGCACCGACGCATCGCCCAAATCGAACCACTTGACGGTGCAAGTCGCCCGGAAGGAATCCGGCCCCAGGCTCGCCACAAACGCGACGCACGACAGCACCCACGCAACGGCCATGCCTCCAATGGCCAGCCCCGCCGCCGCCCGGCGCCGCTCCCGCTTCAGCAACGCGCCGATTCCCGCCATCACCAGCGGAACCGCCGGAATCAACCAAAGGTATTGGACAACGTGTTGCATGGTCAGCCCTTCAACGTGTCCAGTTGATCCATGCGCGTGGTGCGGCGCTGCCGATAAGTGGCAATCACCAGCGCCAGGCCCACCGCCGCCTCCGCGGCCGCGATGGCGATGGAAAAGAGAACGAACATCACGCCGGTCAGCGCTTCGGGATGGGGGCCGTAGCGCCAGAATGCGATGAAATTCAGGTTCGCCGCGTTGAGCATCAGCTCAATGCCGATCAGCACCAGGATGGCGCTGCGGCGCCCGACCGCCCCCGCGAAGCCGATGCAAAAGAGCAGGGCGGACAGGATCAGATAATGGGTCAGTGGCGCGCTCATCGCGGGTTCGCCGGGTTGCCGGGGGTTGGAGTGAAACGGGGAGGAATCCCGCCCGCCTTGTCCTCCGTCCGGGGTTCCTCGCGCATGGCGATGACGACCGCTCCGAGCAACGCTCCTGTCAATAATACACCCACAAGCTCCAGCGGCAGCACGTAGCGCGTCATCAATTCCTCCCCGATCCGCCTCACCGGGGCCGACGCCGCCCCCGGCGCGCCCCCTTCCAGGCTGGGGCTGAGCAGGATCGGCGCGGCGATGGCCGCCAGAACCAGAGCCGCCGCGCCGGCGCCCATCCACCACGAGCGGGCCGGCGCCGCGCGGCCCGGGCGGACTTCATCACCGCGTGTCAATAGAACCGCAAAGAGGATCAGGACCGCTATCGCGCCGACATAGACCAGCAGTTGGGCGAATCCCACGAATTCCGCGTCCAGTTGCAAATAGAGCATCGCCAGCCCCGCGAACGCCCCCGCGGCGCACAAGGCGCAATGCACCAGGTCCCGCAGCGTCATCGCGGCGATTGCGAAAGCCACGGTGAAGGCGGCGACCAGATAAAACGCGATCTCATTGCGCATAATGATACCGGCGTGGTTTGGGGGTTCCGCCCCTCCAGTGCCGGCCCAGGCAGACGTAGGCGGGCGCCAGCAGCGTCGCGCACAGCAGCCAGCGTGTTTCCAGCGCCCACGCAAATTGCCAGCCGCCGCTTTTGAGCCAGGCGGCTGCGGCCACCAGGTCGATCAGCGCCAGCGGCACCAGGAACTTCCACGCGAAATTCAACAATTGATCCAGGCGCAGCCGCGGGAGCGTCGCCCGCATCCAGATGAACAGGAAGATGAGCGCGCTGAATTTGGCTCCAAACCAGCCCCAGGACGGCAGCCATTCCAGCCAGGAGGCCGGCGCATGCCATCCGCCCAAAAACAGCGTCACGCCCAGGCCCGTCACCGCGAACAGGCCCAGATATTCCCCCAGGAAGAACAGAGCGTACTTGAACCCGGAATACTCCGTCAGAAAACCTGCGATCAGCTCCGATTCCCCTTCCGGCAGATCAAAGGGACATCGGTTCGATTCCGCCGCGGCCGCCACCAGGAACACCCCGAACCCCGCCGCGCCCCAGGGCGTCAACACGTTCCATCGCGGTATCCATCCCAGGGCATAGCCCGATTGCGCCCGCACGATCTCGGGCAGCGACAGCGAGCCGGCCGCCATCAACACCGGCACGCTGGCCAGCACCAGAGGCACCTCGTAACTGATCATTTGGGCGATGGCCCTCATCGCCCCCAACAGCGAATACTTGTTTTGACTCGACCATCCCGCCATGAACACCGCCAGTTCCGACGCGGAGCCAATGGCGAAGAAGAACAGGATTCCCGCATCCAGTTCTATCGCGCTCATGTTCCGTCCGAAGGGCAGCACGGCGAAGGCCAGCCACACCGGCGCCGTCAGCGCCAGCGGCGCCAGAAAATGCAGCGCCTTGTCGGCCGCTTCCGGCACAATGTCCTCTTTGGTCAGCATCTTGATCCCGTCGGCCGCCGGCTGCAGCAATCCAAAGGGCCCGACTCGATTGGGGCCGTAACGATTCTGCATCCGCCCCAGCGTCTTTCGCTCCAGAATCGTGGTCAGGGCGAAGCAGGTTCCGAAAACCGCCATCAGTGCCGCGATGATCAGCAGCATCGACACCAGCGGCTGAAGGGCTGCGGGCGCCAGCCCCGTCAGCCAATGCTGCGTCAACACAAAAATCTGGTCCAGCGTTTTCATGGGGTTGCTGGAACGGCGGCGGCGGCTTTTCTGGCTTGGGCCTTCTTTTGTTCTTCGGCTCGCGCGGCATCGACGGCGGCGGCTTCGGCGGGGTGGATTTTATTGTAGTATTCGTTGGATTTCGACAGGTCGTCCTTGTGCAGCGTCAGGCGGCGGTGGCTGCCGGCGCGCTCGAAGACCTGGTCCATTTTGATCGAGTCAAACGGGCAGACTTCCGCGCAGATGCCGCACTCCATGCACACGGCAGTGTCGATGTCGAACACCTTGGGGTGGAGCTGCATCTTGCCGAGGTAATCGGGCTTCTTGGCGGTGTCCTTGACGATCTCAATGCAATGGGCGGGGCATTCCTGCTCGCAGATCGTGCAGGCCGTGCAGCGCAACCCTCCTATCGGATCGCTCCCATCATAGATCAGGAACGGGATCGTCCGAGCGTTGGCCTGCGGCTCAAGCCGCTCCTCGGGGTACTGCACCGTCGTCAGACGCTCCGGGTCATAATAGCTCCCGCAGAAATTCCTCCCCGTCTCCATGAACCCCTTCAATATGCCAAGGCCCAGCATCAGCGATCCACCTCCCCGAGCACGATATCAATGCTGCCCAGGATGATGACGACGTCCGCAATCGTATGGCCCATGCACATGTCTTCGAGGACTGTCAGGTTGATCAGGCTTGGCGGCCGCACCCGATAACGATAGGGAATGGGCCCGCCGTCGCTGATGAGGTAAAAGCCCAGTTCGCCCTTGGGCGATTCGATGCGCCCGTAGGCTTCCCCTGCCTTGGGCCGCAGGTTGCGCAGCCGCACTTTGGGATCGATGATCGCCCCATCGGGCAGATCGTGGAGGGCCTGGTTGAGAATCATAAGGGACTCCCGCATTTCGAGTATCCTTACCATGTAACGATCAAAAACGTCCCCCCGCTCGCCCAGTGGCACGCGGAATTTGAAACGGTCGTAAATCCCGTATTTATCCACTTTCCGAATGTCGTAATTGACTCCGCTGGCCCGAAGGCCCGGCCCGGTCACGCCCGCGTTGACGGCCAGCTCGCGCGGCAGCACGCCGACTCCCTCGCTGCGCGCCCGCAGAATCTCGTTGCCGGTCAAGAGCGCCTCGAACTCGTCGAGAAAGCTCTCGAATCCGGCCCCGATACGGGCCGCCTTTTCCGGCCAGCCCTCCGGCAGATCGCACCGGCAGCCGCCGAAGCGCATGTAATTGCACATCATTCGGGAGCCGCTCAACGCTTCGAAGAGGTCGAGAATCTTCTCGCGCTCGCGAAAAGCGTACATCAGCGGCGTTCCCAGCGCGCCCATGTCCTGCAAGAGAAACCCCGCCAGGCAGGCGTGGTTGAACAGGCGCGTCATCTCCCCAACTATGACCCGGATGTATTCCGCCCGCTCCGGCACCGCGATGCCCGCGAGCTTCTCGACGCTCAACACGTAGGCCCAGTTGTTGGTCATCGAGCAAATGTAATCCAGGCGGTCCGTGTAGGGGATCGAACCCAGGTAGCTGTTCTTCTCCGCGATCTTTTCGTGGTTCCGATGGAGGTAGCCGAACACCGGCGTCAGTTTGACCACTGTTTCCCCGTCCAGCACGACATTCATCCGGAAGACTCCGTGCGTTGAGGGATGGTGCGGCCCCATCGAAACCTCCAGAAGGTCCCCGGCGGTTTGACTGCGGCCCGTGGGCGCCAGTGGCGGCGGAGGCGCGTTCATGCCTTCGCCTCCCCGGACGCGGCGGGCGCGTAATCCTTGCGCATCGGGTGGTCCTCAAAACCGTCCCACATCAGGATGCGCCTCAAATCGGGGTGCCCCTCGAAGACGATCCCAAACAGATCGAAAATCTCCCGCTCCTGGAACTCGCAACTGCGCCACACCGGCGTGAGGGAGGGCAGCGTCACGCGGTCGGTGCGATTGCCCGTGCGCAGCCGGATAATCAAAGGCCCATGGCCCAATTCCATGGAATAAAGATGATAGACCGCCTCCAGGCATCCGGGGATCTTCCGCTCGGCCAGCTCCTCCGTTTCCTTCTCCACGCCGTCAATCATTTTCTTGACTTTGACTCTCTCCTTCACGGTTCTTTCCGGCCAGTCAACGCCCGTCGCGTTGGACGCGTAGTCGAATCGCAGTTCCGGCGCGTCCCGCAGAAATCTTGCCGCCTCCAATGCGTGCTCGTGATCGAGAAGCAGCGAGGGCTGGCCAGCTGGACTCGCATTGGCGATCACCGCCAGGCGCGCTCCGGGCAGCGCTGCGGCGATGCGGTCCTTGATTTGTTCAAGCGTTTGCATCAGGCGTCAGGGGCGGCGGGAAGTTGCGGCCCCACAAGGTCATGCGCCCCGTATTCGGGAACGGGAAACGCCCCCGGCGCATCCGCGTCCAGGTGGCGCGGCCGCCCGGCGCCGGTCAGAGGCTGGCCGGCGATTTTTTTTTGCAAAGCGATCAGGCCCTCCAGCAGCGCTTCGGGCCGAGGCGGGCAGCCGGGGATATAAACATCCACGGGTATGTAGAGGTCGATTCCCGGCAAAACATTGTAACCGTCCCGGAACGGGCCTCCGCAAATCGCGCATGCGCCCATGGCAATGACGTAGCGCGGTTCCGGCATCTGGTTGTAAAGCCTCACGACCTGCGGCGCCATTTTCTTGGTCACCGTTCCCGACACGATCATCAAGTCGGCTTGCCTGGGCGAGGGCCGGAAAACCTCCGCCCCGAAGCGCGCCATGTCGAAGCGCGCCATGGACGCGGCGATCATCTCGATGGCACAGCAGGCCAGCCCAAACTGCAGCGGCCACACCGAATTCTTCCGGCCCCAGTTGTAGAGCCGCTCCACCGTCGTGAGCATCACGCCCTCTGGAACGCGGTCGTCCGGGCCGCACCCGCCGGCGTCTTGCCGGGGGAATCTTTGGCCGGGAACCGCCCCGCCTGTTGAATCGAGCGCCTCATTCATAATCTACTTCCAAACCAATACCCCCTTTGCCCATGCCCACGCCAGCCCTTCCGCCAGCAACAAAATGAAAATCAGCATCGCCAGGCACGCCCCAAAGGACAGCCCCTTGAACGCGGCGGCAAAGGGCAGCAGAAAGATCGTTTCGACATCGAAGATGAGGAAGATAATCCCGTACAGATAGTATTCGGACCCAAATTGCACCCAGCCCGTCGGCTGCGCCTCCAGACCGCACTCGTAAATGGCATTTTTGACGGGGCCGGGTTTGCGCGGGGAGAAGCACCGCGCCCAGAGCCAGGCCAAACCCAGCGGCGCGAGTCCGAAAACCAGCGCGGCTGCGGCAAAGACAGTCAGAAACAAGAAAGGTCCAAAACTCATAGTGTTACTCCGTTCCTCTTCCTCAAGCGGCGAGAGGCTCGACGATGATCATTTGGGCAAGTTGCGAGCTTAATGCCAGCCGGGCGTTGCAGACCAGACAAATCAGGTTGGTCTGCCGGATGAGCAGCCGTATCACCTGATCTTCGCCCAACCCGATCTCCCGCAAGCGCCGCATCGTCTCCGGCGGCGCCGAGAGCTTCCTGATCCGAACCGCCATCCCGGCTTTCACCCGGCTCAACGGGCAGGTCGCCGGCGTGGCGCAAACCGCGTCGTCTCCGGCGCGTTTCCGGCCTTCCAATTGTGAGAATTGAGCAAACGCATTCATTGTTTTTTAGCTCGCACGGCCAACCTACAAGCGCGTCGTTTTTGAGGCTCCACCGATTTTGCCATTCTAAGGACATTTTTTGGCTAGTGGGTGGACTTAGGCTTTCTCACCGCGATTACAGGGCAGGATTGCCAGTTTTCCTTCGGAACCAAGCATCATCGTCTTTACTCTTTGGTGTCCGTTTTGGTGTCCGCTGGTGTCCGCGCAGCACAACCGTCATTGACATTGTGAAGGATTTGGAAAGCAAAGAAAGTTGGAAGAAGGAAACCGCTGTGACCGATCAAAGCGGAAACCGAGGAACCGGCATCGGATGACCCCGGACAAAATACACCCGCTCACAACCTGCCAACGGCGTTAATGCTCTGATTCGATTAAGATGTTTCCAGCGTAATAACACATCGATGCTTTATTGATAGTGACTGTTTTTACATTCCGCCAGTCAATATCGCCAATGTCCATGCGAAGCATCCCCTGAACGGCTTTACCATCTCGCAATGACTTCATTATTGTATCTGGATTCACAGTTGGATAGACCTTTACCCTTTCCAACTTTATCCAGGACAGATCGATTCTAATGATTTGCGCGCCACTGCCGAATCTAATATCGCCATTGCCGCCGGTATCGCCACTTAAAAATGACGCGCCGTCGATTCCGCGCCTAAAACCAACTCCACGCCAGTCAAGATTCGTAATGAACGCGTGATTCACGTAAAACATCGTCTGCGAGTCACCAATTCTAAAATCCGGTTCGGAACTGTTCTCCTTTTTATCCAAATCCGCAAGATTGACCCCCAGTTTAGGCAACAAGTTCTTAGCCAATCTGACTGCCTCCTCGGCACTGGGAATACCTAAACTCAGGTTTGTAGGGCTGTAGTGAAGTGCCACTTCGTAATGTACCGTACCGTCAACCTCGGAAATCCACAGTCGTCGCTGACCGTCTGAGCTTTTAAAGTTTAATAGCGTTCCTTTGCCGAGTCGATCTTTATCCGTGAATGAGCATAATACCATTAAATTTGAGGCGACCCGCGGAGATAATTCCCCCGGCAGAAGTTGATAAATCCAGGTTTGCGGCGGAAATGGATTCCCAGGGGCGTTCCAGCGCACATCAAAACTCGTGTGCGCTGGAATCGGCGTCCCATATTGCGTAAACCGGAGATTTTCAGCAAACCCCGGCCCTGCCATTAATTGTAACGCCAGAAAGGAAATGGCTATCTTCATCTCTTAGTGTGAGTAAACTTGTTGGCTAGTGTAGAACCATGTTCCTGTCGGAGTAGAAAAGTTGGTTAAAGTATCGCTACTGCACGCACTATCGCCGGCAACAGCGAACTTGATCGCTCCAGCATAATTCGGGTTGCTCATTTGGTACCCCAATGTCCCAGCTTGGAACCAAGCCTGTTCGACTGCCATCTGCCCCGGATTCTGGCCAAAGAACATAAGCGATGCCCATATTGCCATCATTTGCTGTGTTGCATATGTCAAAGACACCGCCTTCCACGCTGAACTCTTTGCTTGCTGAAAGCAAGAAGTATTTTGCCGCCGCATGTTACAAATTCGGGTTCTTCCGGGATTTACGGGTGATTTTTATCTGGTTTAAAATGAACGTGTTACGTGCCGAAATCGGGCAAAAGCCCGGAAAAACCAGGGGGCCTTCTCCGTTCGACCGCAGGGGGGCGCGAGCTGAGGATCAAAGCTCGCCCTCCTCTCGTTTAGTTAGGAATGGAGCCAGTTGCCGAATTTTGAACATTGCGATTGGCATCGCCGACAGCAAGAAATGTCCAACATTTCACAAGCAGCGTGTAGAACGCCAGTCCTCTCTTGTGCAATCTTGCGGTCAGCATGAGAAGAGAAATATCTGTTGCCAGCGGTCGCGCCTTGCGGCGACACGCCCGGAGTTTCACCCTGGCAGCCGCCCCTTCAAGGAGGTTCCCATGATGTTTGTCGCCGGCATCAGCTTCAAGACCGCCCCGGTCCAGTTGCGCGAGCAACTCGCCGTCATCCCCTCCCGTCTGGTGGACACCGCCGCCCGCCTTAAACTGCAGGCCGGCCTCTCGGAATTGGTGCTGCTCTCCACCTGCAACCGCGTCGAAATCTACGGCGTCGCCGATCAACCCGCCGATCTGGCGCGTCTGCCCGCCCTTCTTTCCCGCACCGATGTGGATGTCTCCCCTTATGTATATGTCCATAGCGGCGCGGACGCGGCCCGCCATCTTTTCGCGGTCGCCAGCGGCCTGGAGTCCATGGTTCTGGGCGAGACGGAAATCACCGGCCAGATCAAGATTGCCTACGAGGCGGCCCGTTCCGCGCTTTTGACCGGCCGCGTCCTCAATGCCGCCTTCCAGCGGGCCTTTCAAGTCGTCAAAGCCATCCGCACCAAGACCCAAATCGGCCGCGGGGCCACCTCCGTCGGCAGCGTCGCCGTCCAACTCGCCGAGAAAATCCTCGGCGGCAATTTTAACGACAAAACGGTCATGATCATCGGCGCCGGGAAAATGGGCGAAGCCTGCATCCGTCACATCGCCAAGAAAGGCATCCGCTCCGTCATCGTCGCCAACCGGACCCTCGAACACGCGCAGGAACTCGCCCGCGAATTCGGCGGCCGCGCCGTCAATTACATGGACGACGGCCTCGCCGCCATGCGGGAGGCGGACATCGTTGTCAGTTCCACCGGCTGCCCGGAAACGATCCTGGACCGCGAGGACGTCGAGGCCGTGATGCGGCACCGGCCCAATCGGCCCTTGTTTCTGATCGACATCGCGGTGCCGCGGGACATCGCGACGGAGGTGGAGCGGCTGGAAAACGTATTTCTCTACAACATAGACCACCTCGAACAGCTCATGCGCGAAAACGTCCGCCTGCGCGAGCAGGAACTGGCGAGCTGCCATGAAATCATCGGGCAGCACACCGCCGCGTTGATGGCCAGGCTCGAGACGGCTCCGGGAAGCATCCCGGCCGCCGCCCCGGCGCCGCAGCCAGCCTGGTCCCTAAGCGAACCGGCGCGCGGTTATGCCAGCTAACAAACATCAGAAACCCCAACACAATGTAAATATGAAAATAAACAATCGAACCAGAAGGGCGCGCTCGTGTCTATGGACAGCCGCGCTCATCAGCATCGTTGCCACCCTGGCGGCGCGGGCGGCCTCCCCGCCTTCCGCCTCCACCCTCAACGCCCGCGTCATTGCCCGGCCGGTAACTCCCGGTGATGTTGCCCTTTACAAGCTGCCGGCCAGCACCGAGTATTCGGGCGGGCTGAACACCATTGGAGTCGGCACTCCGGCGTACCTGGAGGTGGATGTCGCCAAAGCGGCATCGCTCTCGTTCATCACCAATATTACGTGGACAGTGACGGCGCCACTTGGCTCCGCCGGATATACCAATCCCGCGGCGCTGTTTTCTCCCACTCCATTGACGACGAATATGCCTGTCTTTCTGCCTTCCGACCGCTCGGTCTATCAGGTGGCGGGACGCACCCTGCTGCGCCCGGATTTCGCGGCTCCGTTTGGCACGGATCAGCCGTACGTGGTGACCGCCACGATTGGCACCACCAACGGAACGACAAACGTGAGCATTTCCTTCAACGTGGGAACCTATGTGGGCGTTCTCAACGGCTGCATCGCTTGTCACGATACTCAAGGCGCCGGTCCCACGATCTATCCGTATTGGACCAACACGGGCCACGCCAGGATCTTCACAGAAGGGATCGACGGCACCCTAAGCAGCCACTACAATGTGACGTGCATCAAGTGCCACACCGTTGGATACGACACCAACGCCAGCTCGTTGCTTGACGGCGGGTTTTACGCCGTCCAGCAAAGCGATCACTGGAGCTTCCCAACCACGTTGGCGAGCACCAATTATGCGGCGATGCCTGAGAATCTGCAGAACCTCGCCAATATCCAATGCGAAAACTGCCACGGGCCGGGCAGCGTCCATGCCTACGAATTCGGACTTGTCACCAATCTGATCGACGTCCCCTACACGGCAGGCGCTTGCGAACAATGCCACGACGATCCTCCGGGACATCCCCAGGGCGCCCAATGGTACGCCTCCTCCCATGCCATCGCCACCACCACTCCATCTGGCACGGGCCGCGATGCCTGTGTGCAATGCCACACCACCGTCGGCTTCATCACGGCGGTCTCCAACAGGGTGTCCGGCGCCACGGTCTTCGGGCCAACGAACACGGCCTACTCCGCCATCGGCTGCCAGACCTGCCATGAGCCGCACGGCATTACGACCCCCACCAACGACAATCACCTTATCCGGATCATGTCTTCGGCCACTTTCGGAGACGGCACCGTCATCACTAATGGCGGCGAGGGCATTCTCTGCATGAATTGCCATCACAGCCGCAATGGTTCGGCGGTTACCAACGTGTTGAACTATTCCCAGGGGCTTCCCACCTGGTACGGCTCATCTGTGCCGCCCAGTTCCCGCGATTTTGGAGTGCATGAGAACCCGCAGGGTGACATGCTCGAGGGCGTCAACGCCATCACCTACGGACTATCCATTCCCAGTTCCGCCCACCGCTATTCGGTCACCAATTCTTGCGTGGGCTGCCACATGCAAACCGTCGCCTCCACCGATCCCGGATTCCTCCTCTCCGGCGAACATACTTGGGAGATGAGTTACACTGTCGTTACCAACGGCCTCACCAACAAGATTGACCAGGTGGCCGTTTGCAATCAATGTCACGGCGGCATCACCTCCTTCAACTTCCCGGTAGAGGACTACGCCAACACCGGCTCCATCCAGGGAGTTCAAACCGAAGTTCAAATACTGCTCAACCAGCTATCGACCTTGCTGCCCAACTCCAAGGGCGTCGTGACTGGACAGGTGCAGAGCAGCCTGTCTCCCGCGACCAATTGGACGGTGCCGCAACTTCAGGCCGCTTACAATTACCAGTTTGTCGCCAATGACGGCAGCATGGGCGTCCACAACGCCCCGTTTGCCACCGGCCTGCTCAAGGCCTCCATCGCCAACCTGACTGGCACCTCCGTCGCCGGCGGCCTGCCCGACGCCTGGGAGGTTTCAAACTTCACCTCGATTACCAACGCGGCCGGCGCTCCCGATGCCGTCGCAGCCGACGGTCTTCCCAACTGGCTTAACTATGCCTTGGGCCTCAATCCGAACGCGGCGCCCCAGGCCATCCCCGGAGGGATAGTCTATGCCAACGGCGGCTCCCTGGGCGGCAGCACCAACAACATCCAGATCTACACGGCCGCGGAGATCGTCTTTAACACCCAGCCCGGCTGGAGCTATCAGATCCAGGAAGTCAGCGCTCTGAGCGACGGATGGGCGAATATAGGCACCAACATCGTTGCCACGACAAACACCGGCTCGATGAGCTACTTGACGCCGACGGTGGGCACCGTGCAACAGTTCTTCCGCGTAGTCGAGACGCCTCCGTAAGCGCCCGCCATTGCGGAACCAGACAACACACATGGCGGCTGGCACGCGCGAAAGCCCGGCCAGCCGCCAAAGGCGCAAATCAGCTTTTATCGAGGGCTTTAGCCGTAGCGCAGACTTCCAAGTCTGCTGTGCCGCAGGCTTCCAAGCCTGCTCCGGTGATGACTTTGCGCGGCGTGCCGATTTGGAAATCGGCGACACGGCAGACTTGGAAGTCTGCGCTACAGAAGCTGGTTTGCGCCCGGCCGCCAAAGGCATAGACTTGCAGGCTTGTCTTATGACCGCCGCCCAAGGATACTGGGGCGCCATCTCGTTGCATGAAATGTGAGGAAGACTATGAATGCGTTGCCGACAAACAGGATTGAAACTGGCGGTACACGCCGCCCCGGCCAGCACGCCGGCGCCCGCATTTTCATTCTGGCGCTGGTCGTCTTTTTCGCGGGGGCGGCTCTGAGCGCTCTTTGGTTTTACCGCGATGCTTTCCGCGCCGCGCCGATTGCTTCGGCCCCGGAGAACCCCGCGCCGCCGCCACTCTCGGACGCGACCAAAGAGGTTTTGAGACACTTGGATTCACCGGTTGAAATTCACTTTTATTCTGTGCTCGATGCCACCAGCGTAACACCCTCCGTCCAGGCCTATGCCGTCCGCGTCGATCAATTGCTCGGCCAATACGAGCAGGCCGCCGGCGGCCGGCTCAAGGTGACGCGATGCGATGCCGCCGCAGCTTCGAGCGCGGACGCGGCCTCCGCGGATGGCATCAGGGCTTTCAACATTGACAAGGGCCAGAGTTGTTTTCTGGGTATCGCCGTCGTGTGCGGCAGTCAAAAGGAATCTCTCTCCCAGCTTGCGCCGGAGTGGGAGCCAGCCTTGGAAGCCGATCTCACCCGCGCCATTGGCCGCGCCGCGGAAGCCAAAGCGGCGGAGCACCCGCTGCCGCGGACCGACGCCGCCACCTTGGCTGCCGTCAGACGTTCGATTCCCAATCTGGAGGCCGTTTCCCTGGAGGACGGCACGAAGATTCTGCGCGATGCCCAATTGGCCCAATTCAAACAGGCGGTGGAGGAAATGAAAGCGCAGGCGAAGGATGCCGAGCAGCGATTCATCCAGGCGCAAAGCGATCAGTCCGCGGCCGGCCAGCAGGCGGCAACGGAGCAGTTGCGGAAAATCCAGGCGGATGGAACGGCCAAATTGCAGCAAATTGGGGCGAACTCCCAACTTCAAATCGCCGCGCTGCAACAACTCAAGAAAACGGCGCCTTGAGGCCGCGGCGCCAACGGTATGCTGCCATCCTTCAACCCGTGCGTCGATCCCGAAGGGATTGGCAAGACCGACGGCACCGCTCTGGCGGTTGTCCATCTTCGGGCAGCCCCGCTTTTGCTGGCGGTCACAATTGCTCTCATGGCTGGATTCCCGGCCAGCGCGCAGAAGGTTCATCTGAGTCGCACCGTGCCCGGTGGGATGCCTGGCGAGACGAACTTCATCACGGCGATTACGCTTCTCACCAACGGCGTGCAGGTGACATGGGATGGACCTCCTGGTTATTACCGGTTGTATGAAAGTCCCAGCACGAATGATCCCGCCTGGCGGGCGCTGACCCGACACAATGACTGGCTCCGCACGGCCACCGTCCCGGCCCGTTACAGCAATGCTTTCTTTCAAGTGACCGGCCCCACGGCCCGATACGCCGGCTCTGAAACCTGCGCGGGATGCCATGCCCCGGTTCTGAAAACGCAAATCCATACCCTCCATGCGTCCGCCTTCACCAACGCGTTGTTCGCCGCTGACGGCGGCCAGACCAACGCGTCGTGTCTGGCCTGCCACACGGTGGGATTCGATTTGCCAACGGGATTCGTCACTGAGTCCCAGACACCGCACCTGACCGGCGTCCAATGCGAGAACTGTCATGGTCCGGCGGCCCAACATGCCGCCAATCCCGGTGATCCTTTGGTCGTGCCGCGGGCCGAATTGGCCGCGCAGGTTTGCGGCGGCTGTCATAACGATCCGCGCCATCCGACGTTCGATGAGTGGAGCGCCAGCGGCCACGCCTTGCCAGTGGTCGAAGATATGAATCCCGCGGGTCGAATCAAGAATTGCGGCCGTTGTCATTCCGGCTCCGTGCGGGTGAGCCTGCTGGACAAGACTCCGTTGCCGAAGGGCGATGCGGATATGGGGATAGTTTGCGCGACCTGCCACAACCCGCATCAAACCAACTCAAACCCCGCCCAACTGCGAAATCCCATCGCTTCCACCGAGGACTATTTCATGCCCACCAACGGCGTCTTCGCCAAGCTGTACAATCCCGACATCGGTATCTGCGCGCAATGCCACAATCATGCGGGCGCGTCGTGGACCAATAACGCCTGCGAACCGCATCACTCTCTACAGTACAATATGCTGCTGGGAAGCGTCGGCGAATTGGCCTCGGGGCTGCCCCCTTACCAACCGGGCACACACGCGCTGTCCATCACCAACCAGTGTGTCGGATGCCACATGCAGACGACGCCATTTACAAGCCAGGCCCAGCCGGCCGTCACCGGTCACAGCTTTGCGGTGGGAACCAATTATACCCTTTGCCTCAAGTGTCATTCCGAGCCTGCGTTGTTGGTCACATTCGCGACGAACGACATCGCAAGCCAGGTGCAGGCGCTGGAATCCATTCTGGACTACTGGGCGGCCAACAACGCCCCCACGTCCTTGGCCAAGTATGGAAGCCTCGCCTGGGAATACACCACCGCGGGTTCGCTCAATCCAGGCAGGCTGGGGCCTGCGGCATCGGAGCAGGCTCAGATACCGGAAAATATCCGCAAGGCGCGTTTCAACCTTTACTTGGTGCAGAATGACGGCAGTTTTGGCGTTCACAACCCGTACTACGCGATCACGCTGCTGAATGCCGCGGCGGAATGGGTTTATGGGGAAATTACGCCCTGAAACGCCGGGATAAAGCAAGCGTTATGAATAATCGCAACATCCGCAAACTGGCAACACGCGGCCCGTTCTGGCTGCGGGGGCTGGTGCTGGCGGCCATTCCGGTGTTCCTGCTCCTCCTGGTCATTTCCTGCGGCACGGTCAGCCGTTCGGTCGTGGTCCTGCCGGATGTGCCCGGCGCGAAATACATCGGTTCCAAGGAGTGCGAACAGTGCCACGAACAACTCTGCAAGGGCTTCGCCACCGCCGATCACGCCCGTTTGATTGCCCAAGGAACCAATGCGCTCGGCGCCGGCTGCGAATCCTGTCATGGGCCGTGCAGCCTCCACTCGGATTCCGGCGGCGAGGTCCTTCCACCCCATAGCTTCACCTCGGGCCGCCCCCAATCTGGCAGCTTTGGCGCGCGCGCCCCTCTCCCGCCGCCCCGCGCCACCGAAACGGTGTGCTTCCAGTGCCACGCCGACGTCCGCGGCCAGTTTGGTCTTCCCAATCATCATCCCGTGACCGAAGACAAACTCAGTTGCTCGGCCTGCCATTCGCCGCACAAAGGCTCCATTTACACTGGCGGCGGCGGCGCCCTTCTCTCCCAAAACGAAAGCTGCGTCCGCTGCCATCCCTCCCAGCGCGGGCCGTTCGTCTTCCAGCACGAAGCGATGCGCGAAGGATGCACCACCTGCCACGCTCCCCACGGATCGGTCAATGCAAAACTCCTGACGGCGCGCAACGCCAACCTCTGCTTGAAATGCCACTTCCAGCAGATCAGCGGCGGGGAGATTCTCATCGGCGGCTCCGATCACACCTTGCGCGTCCAGCAGGGCACTTGCTGGACGGCCGGCTGTCACGAGGCCGTTCATGGTTCGCGCGTCAGCCCCTCGTTGCGCTTTTAACCCCAGCCCCCGACGCCGATGAAACCAACCAACCAAAAGCAAATTGCAAGGTGCTGGCTGTGGCTGCTCGGTTTGGTCGCGGCGGCCCAGGCCGTCGCGGCGGCTGGAACCAACGCCCCGGCGCCTCCCGCGCCGCTCACCCCGGAGCAGATGTTCGCCGGAGGAACCAACTCTTACAACAACTGGATCGACTTCTCAACGGGCGGGTTTATCGGCGGCAATTCGGCCAACTTCCAACAGCAGCACCAGACTGCCGGCGGCGCTTTTGGCGGAATCGAAGGCTTCCATTACGGCACCAATCTCAACAAGAAAACCACCCTGACGCTGGATGGCCGCGCCATTGCCGATCAGCACGATTACAAACTCAAGCTCGACATCGAACGCGAGAACACCGGTTTTCTCCGCGCTTCCTTCACCGAGTTCCGCACCTGGTCTGACGGCGATGGCGGCTTCTTCCCTCCTTCCGACATCAATTATCCGCTCTCCAAGGACGCCCTTGGTCTTGACCGCGGCAATTTCACACTCGAAGGCGGCCTGACACCGGAGAAGGGCCTCAACGCCGTCTTCAAGTACACCCACACTTTCCGCGAAGGGGAGGAGGGTTCCACCGCATGGGGAGACGCCCATCCCAATTATGGCTCCATCGTCCAGGGACTCAGCCCCTCGTTCTCCGACATTCACGAGCACGCCGACAGCTTTCAACTTGACCTCACTGACCATGTCAAGAAAACGGACTTCGCCCTCGGACTCCACGTCGAAATGGGCAGGACGGATGACACGCTGAAGATCACGGAATTCCCGGGCGAACCGATCCAGCAAAAGATCACCGATCAGCAAGGCGCCAAATACGACGTCTATGATGTCCACACCTCGACTGAAACCTGGGTCAAGACCAATCTCCTGCTCTCTTCGGGCTTTTCCTACTCGCATCTGGACAGCACATTCTTCGGCAGCCGCATCTACGGGTCCGACTTCGGCGCCGGCTATGTGCCCAACGCCCAATATGGCGCCGGTTACTACGGCTTGGGCGGCGGTTCGCTGCTCAACGAATACGTCATGGACCTGAACCTCCTCTACAGGCCGACTCCTTCTCTGACAATCATCCCCTCCGTGCGCGTGCAACAGGATGATTCCTCCGCCGCCTCCAGCGGCTTTGAAACTCTCGGAGCCGGCGGCCCCGTTCCCTTTGCCTCCGTTGGCAACTCGGATGACCTCGATGTGCGCGGACGCCTGGACATTGCGTACAGGGGGTTCACAAATTGGGTCCTGCACTCTTGTCTGGATTTCACCGGAGCGGACGGCGACTTGGGCCAATACGGCGGATTGGTCCCCATCGGCGGCATCGGCACTCCGGCTGTGCAAAGCGCCATCGACGGCCGCAACTTCATCCAGAAGTACTCCGCCGGCGCCAGGTGGTATCCCTCCCGCCGCGTCACCATCGACGCCGGCGGTTACTACAAACTCGACACTTACCACTACGACAGCTCGGTGGACAACACTCCCAATAACGGCCCCAATCGCTACCCGGGATACCTGGAGATGCAGAAGTTCGCCACTTACGACGCCAACACCAGGCTGACCTTGAGACTCTCTCCCACCGTAAGCCTGGTCAGCCGCTATGAGTACCAATGGTCCACCATCAATACCGCTCCCGATCCCCTCGCCGGCTTGCCCGACGTCGAGTCCTCGACCATGCAAAGTCACATCATCGCCCAGGACATTAGCTGGACACCCTGGTCGCGCTTGTGCCTCCAGGCCGGCTTGAATTACGTCTTGAGCGACACCAAAACCCCGGCGTCGGATGTTACTCAGGCCATTCTTGACGCCCGCAACAACTATTGGACGGTCAACTTCTCTTCCGGCCTCGTTCTGGACAACAAGACCGACTTTAATGTGAGCTATTTCTACTATCAAGCCGATGATTACAGCGACAACTCACCGGCCGGGGTTCCTTACGGAGCCGGCGGCCAGGAACATTCCATCACGGCGACTCTCACCCGCCGCATCAGCGAAAGGGTCCGCGTATCATTGAAGTACGGTTACTTCCGCTATCTCGACTCCCCTTCCGGCGGAAGCGGCGACTACGGCGTCAATCTCATCTATGCCACCTTGCGCTATCGCTTCTGAAAGACTGATAAGTGCCGGATTGCATCTCCTTGATTATCAACGCTCTCAAGCTCGCCTGGCCCGCGAAAGCACTCCAGTCCCCGCCCTTTTTACCCAGCAATTCCAGGGCGCTGCGATACTGCCCGCGCACCATGAGCAGGCCAATACGCTCGTGGAGGCGATTGTTCTTCTTGTCATGCCCCATGTTCTTCATGCGGTTGTCTTTTTCACGATTATGATTACTTGGCAAAGCAGTAGGCTTGGTGTCGAAAGATTATCCCCAAAATGTTCCTTTGCCCGGTTCTCGGGGCCCTTCGATCCAGATGTCACCCAAATCAAGAAAATAGGCACTCATAATCCAACTCTCCCGTTTTGCCGGAAACCGTCACCGGACCTGTGAGAGGGTAATTTCCAAATGCTTGCTTGGCGGCGGCGGGGCCGATGATGCAACGGTTCCCTTCACCGGCTTTGGCGATTCGAGCAGCGTAGTTGATTGGATTGCCTATCAACAAGCGCTGTTCTCCGAGCAAGCGACTATCAATTGTCGAAACGTCCATACGGCCATACTCGACAGAAATTTTTAACGATGGACCGCCAGGAGCATATTCCCAGCCTCCGTTACATTGCGTTTGGCAGCTTGAAATCCATTCACAAAACCGATCCGTGTCTTTTGCTATTCCAATACAGGCTTTCACTGCGCTATCGCCATCAGGGAGAATCCCAAGAATCGAGTCCCCCATGAAAGCAACTACCTCGCCGCCTTGCGCTTCAATTTCAAAGATGGCACCGGCCAGTGCGTCCCGCGTGAATTGAGCGACGGAATCATTGGCGCACTCAGCCTTTTCAACCATCGGAGTAAATCCATTCAAATCCACGATCATTGCAAAAGCTTCGATGTGCCGATTCTTGGGAATCGGCAATCCGGGTTTTACGATGCGTTCTTTCATTTTGCCTTTCTCGTTTTTCAATCGTTTTCGGTGGTTGTGTGGTTACTCGTTTAGCAAAATCTGCCCCGTGCTGGGATTGTAGATATAATTCACAATCTCGCCGGAAATCAGCAATCGTACCGCCACCTCAATAGTGGCGAGTGGCACGCTGAACCATTCTTTTGGCGTGTGGTAGTTGCCCTGCGCGTCCGTCACCTGAATTTTTGCCACCGCCGGATCGAAAAAGCGATGCAGCAGGTTTTCCAGCTTTGTCAGATTCACGTTGTAGCATTGGAACGTGCTGACCAGAGCCACCGGGGCCATGAGGTACGTCGGCTCGTTCGTCGCATTCTGGACGCGGGTTTCAATGCTGCGGCGGGCGAGGCCGATTTTGTACAGATTGGGAATGGCCTTGATGTCAGGGTGCTGGCTCAAGGAACGCAGCACATAAATGTAGCCGGTGGCCTTGTCGTCATCCGTCACCAGCATGGTATTCAGCGTTTCCTCGTCTGGCAGCGTCACCCGGCGGCCGTCTTTGTAAAGCTCGCTCGACAGTGACCGGAGCAACATATCGGATTCCGTGCCGTTCTCGAAAATGCAGCGGAGTCGCGCATTCCATTTGCCATTTTTTCCCACCCGTTCGCCAACCTCCGTGACCAGCAACAGAATCCCGTGCAAAACAAAAAAATGGCCGACTTCAATTTGCTGCTCGTTCGCAAACGGCAGCAGCCGGCGTTTCTCGGCTTTGATTTCACGCTGGCAGATTTGGAATTGCTCCTCGAACAAATGGAAATCTTTGCACGATTTCCGCTGCGCCACATAATCGGGACTTTCGACATCCTTAATTAGCGGGATGTTTTTGATTTTGAACATCGCTTCCGCCGCCGGGTTCAGGTTGTCGAGAAATTCATCGTTCAGAATATCGTCAATCGTGGCGGGCAACGCCTCCGCCGTTTCGGGCAGTTTCGCCACTTCTTTAAGCAGCCCAAACTCATCGAACGGCAGCAGCCGTTCCCGCTGTTGCGGGTTGGCGCGGATGGCTTCCAATCTGGCAAACAGGAGTCGTTCGCCAATGTCGTCGGCAAATTCAGCCGGGGCCGCGCCGGTGGTTTCCACGAATTTCAAAATCTGCTGGAAACCGTCCATCAACCGCTCTTCCTCGGTGGACTGCGGCGTGCGCTTGGGCTTGACCGTGAGCAAACCCAGATCGTCGGCGCTGATCAATTTGGCGAGTTGGTCGTCGGTCATAGCCTACTGGTCGCGCTGCTGCCGGAGTTTTTTGATGTAGATGAGCGCCGACGCCATGCGTTGCTCCAACGGGTCCAGCGCGTTTATCATCGGCTCCCGGTTTTTTTCTTTGACGAATGCTTTTACCTTGGGAAAAAGCAGGATGGCTTCCTCGTCGCTCATGTTGATGCGCGTCGCCGCGATGCAATCTTGAATCGCCTTCAACGTCGGCGCGTTCACGGTCTTGGAAATGATTTCGTAGGCGCGCTGAAACGGATTTATGGAATCAATCAGGTCTATGCTCAAGTCGTCTATATTGATGAAGCGCCCGGCCATGCGGATAAATTTCTTGTCGCCCTGGACTTCGATTTCGCCGTTTCGCACCACGGAATCCACCACCACATGCTGACGGACTTGCTCCCGTTCGTCGTCCGTTAGCTGCGGGTATTTGGTTTCAATCACCTTCGGAATCAAAACTTTGTTCAACACCTCCGGGTCAACCGCGCCGGTGATGGCTTTGTTCACGGAATCATCGCTCAAAATGGCGGCTTTCAAATCATTGATGTCCTCCGCCAGAATTTTTTTGACGCGCTCGGTCGTCGCGCCTTTCAAGCCTTTCACGCGCAGTTCGCCCGGCGGCGTTTCTTCATCATCCTGCTTGGGCTTGAATTTGATCACCGGAGCCAAAACCTGTTCCATCAGCAACGAGCAGGTGATGGCCTTCAACATATTGTTCACCGAAATGGCAACGTCCGTGTCCTTGGCGTCCGGCTGGGCGATGAGATTTGTGAATTGTGCGTGGACTTTGCCGACGCTGTCGCGGGTGCAACGGCCAATGATTTGAATCACTTCCGTCAGCGAGCCGCGATAGCCCACGGTCAGCGCGTGTTCGCAGAATTTCCAATCAAACCCTTCCTTCGCCATGCCGAGCGCGATGATTAAATCCAAATCTTCCGGCTTCTCAATTTTCCGCAGATAGGCAACCACCCGGTCGCGGCGCACGGGGTCATCGTCCACCAAGTCGGCCACCTTGATGATTTTGCCGTCTGATTTCCGCTCCACATTCAGCACGCCAGTTTCGGGGTCGGTGGAAACCACCGTGCCGATGATGTCGTGGATGGCGTCCACCTCGCCATATTTATCCTTGGTGGATTCACCGGCGCGGACGTGCGGGATGTGCAGGATGGTTTTCTTGTCCGTGTCCAGCACGTCGCCGATGGCCGTCAGATACCGGCCTTGGTAGAAATGGTAGCCGATGCCCAAAGATTTCAGGTATTCGTAGCCGTTAAGCTGCTCGTAGTAATTATAGGTGACGGCGGTGAACTTTTCTTCATCCTCCGGCAACAGCACCGGCTGGCAGTCGCCGCGAAAATAGCTACCCGTCATCGCCACGATATGCGCGTTGCTGCCGGACATGATGCCGCGCACCAGTTCGCCCAGCCGGCTGTCTTCGTTGCCGGAAACATGGTGAAATTCATCCACCGCCAGCAGGCAATCATTGAAGGCGGCGCTGTCCAGTGCATCAAAGGCAAACCGCAGCGTGGCATGGGTGCAAATTAAAATGCGTCCATCGCCGGCCAGAAACTTCTTGAACGCCGCGATTTTGCCTTTGTCGCCGCCCGGCGTGCAAAGATTGTGCTCCGGTGGCACCGTCCAATCGGCGAAGAAACCGAACTTGCTCAGGGGCGTGTTGCCGAACGAACCGCCGATGGAACGCTCCGGCACGGCGATGATGGCCTTGCGAATGCCCTGATTTTGCAGCTTGTCCAGCGCGATGAACATGAGCGCCCGCGATTTGCCTGAGGCTGGAGGAGCTTTGAGCAGCAGGTATTGGCTGGCACGCGCGGCATAGGCGCGGGCCTGCATTTCGCGCATTCCCAGGCTGTCAGTCGAGGTGCTCTTGCCGGTGGCGGCGTATTCGACGTAGATCAAATCAGGCATGGGCTTTTTTCTTTCGCGTTGTGGTTTTCTTCGCGGGTTCTGCTGTCAGCAATTCGGCCTGACCTGCCGCTGTCATTTTTTCGTATTCGGCAAAAAGAAATTCTAGCCGCTCCTCGTCGGTTGTGAATGCTTTGGCGCGGTAACATTTTTCAACGGCGGCATCCAATTCACGATGAACTTTCAAAAGCTCGGCGGGCATCAGGTCTGGATCATACAATTGTGCTATTGTCTTGCCTGGATATTTTTCCCGTTCCATCAGGACATTTTCGGCATACCGATTTAATTCCTGCAACTGTTTGGAATCTATAACCGGAAATGGGTAACAGTTGTAACATATCGCGGCTGAATAACGAGTATCCTCCCTTATCCGCCCGGCAACTGCCCTTACCCAAACGACGTGCATCTTGCTTGAAAGCACACCAAACAACCATGCGGCGGCACCATATATGGCGAATGCAGAATCATGAATTATCTGATCGGAATCAAAAAAACCGTTTGGAATGTATTCTCGCCTTTCGCCTGTATGCCGGGGAACAAGAATTGCGGGGCCATCTTTATGTCTTATCTCACCAAATTCGTATGCGCTCTCGGCGAGTTTTTGCGTTGATTCTCTGTCGCTCGCAAGGCGCTCGACAGCTACAAGGTCAATTCGACGTTTAATTTCTGGGATTGTGACTGCGGTTTCCAACTCACTTGCTGGTATCCAAAGGCACCATCGCTCTTTGTGGTCAATAAACTCCTCAGTTCCCAAAAGTCTGCGGATGAATCTTTCGGCTCGTGGCGAAGACTCAATCAATGCGGCTCGCTCTGTGCGGTCGAGCAAAAGATGGCCCCGGTCATTTGGCATATTGCCAAATGTAATTGGCGGGACTTTACACATGGGCTCCCTGCGCGAGACTACAATTGTATTCCCGGCTTCAACTAAATAAGGCGAAATGTTCGCAACCTGCCTTTTAATTTCGTCTTTGAAGATCCATTTTTTGTCGTTGGATTTCGCTCGTAACCCAATGATTACACAAGTAACTCCAGCTTTCCCTTTCGCGTTGTTAGACCAATTAAATGATTGGTGTGCAAAACCTATTTCAGCACCATTTCCTAAAATAGTTGGCCAGAGAATTGCCACTTGTTCTCCCTGGCAGATCGAATTTGTCGTTACGAAGCCTATTTTTGCTGAACTCGATTGGGTATATGCTGCTGCTTTGAGAAAGAATGCCCCAATATAATCGAGGTTTTTGTGGGCCTCTAAATTTCCCGCCACCAAAAAAACATCTTCTTTTTGTTCCGTGCTTTGTTTTCTTGCGCCTTGATACGGTGGGTTACCCATTACGAAAATTTCGTCGCCAGAATCTTTTGGGCAAACTTTGTCCCAATCCAATCGCAGCGCATTACCACAAACAATTTTCGCCCCGTCTTTAAGCGGCAATGATGCCGGGGCATTTCCAAAGGCCGCCTTGAACTCCACATTCATCTGATGCTCCGCCAGCCAGAGCGCCAGAATGGCGATCTCGTGCGCGAAATCATCCAGTTCAATCCCGTAAAACTGGCTGACGTGAATGCCGGGCAGCCGCAGGATGGCCTGGCTGACCTTGAGCGCCGGCTGCTCATTGGCGGCGTGGAAACCTTTGCCCTCAAAGCCGGGCTGCGGTTCCTCCACCAGCGGACGATTTTCCGCCTTTTCCAATTCCTTGAAGATGAGCATTTCCAGCCGCCGCAATTCCTTGTAGGCGATGATGAGAAAATTGCCGGAACCGCAAGCGGGGTCAAAAATGCGGAGCCGGTAAATGCGATTCAGCAATTTATTCAGCCGGGCGACCGAGCCTTTGGCCTTTTCAAATTCCTCATAAAGCTCGTCCAAAAACAGCGGACGGATGACCTTCATGATGTTCGGCACGGAGGTATAGTGCATCCCCAGCTCTGCGCGTTTCTCGTCGTCCACCACGCCCTGAAACATGGAGCCGAAAATATCGGGATTGATCTCTTTCCAGCTTTTGGTGCCAAGATCAATGAGCCGCTGGCGTGACTTGGTGGAAAACACCGGCACGGCGGAATTGCTGACGAGCGTGTCGCCGAACAGGTCGCCATTCACATACGGAAAATCTTTGAAATGCGGCTTGGTCTTGTGCCGTGCCTTTGGCTCGGTGTTCAACGTCACGAACAATTCGCGCAGAAAATTGGCGACATCGGAGCCGTCAACCTGCGTGTAGGCGTCAACGGCCTCGGTGAACGCCTGCTCCGGGAAAATGCCGGTGTCCTCGGCGAAATAGCAAAACAACAGCCGCGTTAGAAAAACATTCAGCGCGTGCCGCTGCTCCCGCGACTTCGGCGGATTGTCCGCCCTGATGAGGTCGTAGAGTTTCGCCATGTGTTCGGCGGCTTTGACATCCGCCTCGGTCTCGGCCTGAAACACGGTGCGCTCCATGCCGGCCAGCGGCAGGAAAAAAGCGTAGTTGTCATGCAACTCGGCGATGGGAAACGTCACCGTCTCATTTTTCCGGGTGTCAAAGGCGGCGAGATTTTGAAAATCCGTGGCGATGAGGAAGCGCGGTTTGTTGCCCATGATCTGCCACGTCCGCTGCGCCGAATGGATGGCTTCGGCGGGCGTGTAGGATTTCAGCAAGTCCGGCAGCAGCGGTTCAAAATAGACTTTGGCCTTGAGCAACGTGCAGCCGTCTTTTTTCGCGAGATTCAAGTCGCCGGATTTCAGCCGCGAAATCGTGGCCTTGGGCGTGCCAAAGGCGGACAGGAAATCATAAATAAACGCGTCCGGTTGGATCGAAGAGGAAAGCTTCGTGAGGCTGGCGATGATTTCGGAAAGCGTCATATAACTATTCGACCAGGGCTTCGAAGCATTCGATGTCGAGTCTATCGATGAACACCCCGGCAAAGTTTTTGAGCGGAGTATTCTCGCCTTCGTTCGTGAAAAAGCGCGTGGACATGAACGGGACGATTATGCCGCCGACTGCCTGGTCTTCAAGCAGATTGATTGGATGGGTTTTCCGTGTCGGAGCCTGTTGGGCCATCGCTGGCATGTCGGCTGTGTCGCGATGGGTGTTTGGGCGCGACGCAGCCGATTTGCCCGTAATGAAGCGTAGCGTGATCTTTCATGATCACGCGGCCCCGCCCGCCTAGATTAACTTCTTGTACTCCTTGCTTTCCGACAGCTTTTTTACCAACTCCTTGACTTTCTGCGCCTGGCTCCGGTGCGCCAGCAAAACCGCGTCGTCAGTCTGCACCAGAATCGCGTCGCGCAGGCCGACGACCGCGATGGGTGTGCGGTTCCGGGTGCGGGCGTCAAAGATGATATTGCGCGCGGCATCGACGTGGATGAAGTCCCCCACCGCGCAATTGCCTTCAGCGTCGGCTTTGAGGTGCCGCGCCAAGGCGGTCCACGATCCCAGGTCGTCCCAGGCGAAAACGCCGTCGGCGACGACGACGTTTTGGGCGTGTTCCATCAAGGCGTAGTCGATGGATATTTTCCTGGTTTCCGGGTACTCCCTGGCCAGCACCTTGGCCAGCCTGGGTGTGCCGGCGGCCTGGAACCAGCGCTGGCAGGCGGCGGCCAATTCGGGCTGATGTTTCTCCAACCCTTGGGTAATTGTCACAAAAGACCAGATGAACATCCCCGCGTTCCAGCGGTACTGGCCGCTGCTGACGTACTCCAGCGCCTTCTCCAACGCCGGCTTCTCCACGAATTGATCGGCTTTGAAAAATGTTGTCTTGTAGGGCTTGACCCCTTGCGGCGCGGGCAGGCGGTTCCCAAGCCGGATGTAACCGTATCCGGTTGCAGGCTCCGTCGGCTTGATGCCTATGGTGACTATGACCTGGCCGCGAGCAGCAAGATCAAATGAATCCGCCAGGACTTGCTGGAATTCCTTCTCGTCCGGGATCACTTGATCGGCGGGCAGCACCGCCATGACGGCGCTGGTCGAGCGCTGCCCGGCTATCGCCGCTCCCAGTGTGACCGCCGCGCAAGTGTCCCGCCCGATAGGCTCGGCCACGATGTTCTCCACAGGCAACTTGGGCAACTGGCGATGGACCTCCGGCGCCTGGACGGCGTTGGTAATGACCAGGACGTTCTTGAGCGGCACCAGCGGCAGGACGCGTTGGACGGCCTGTTGCAGGAAGGAACGTCCGCCCAGGAGGGTGACCAGTTGCTTGGGTGTTTTCTCCCGGCTCACGGGCCAGAACCGTTCCCCGCGCCCGCCGGCCATGATGATGGCGAAACGAGGATTGCTCGTGGCAGTTTTCATGGTGATGTTCGTTTTTCTTTTACAGCCTTTGCGAGAGGGATGGTAAAGGCCATGACCCGTTCGGTCAAATCGGCGCTTCGGCCGTGTGCCGCAATTTCATTGACGATGGCGCTGCCGACTACAACGGCGTCCGCGTTCTCTGCCACCGTCCGCGCTTGTTCAGGGGTGGATATGCCAAACCCCACCGCGACAGGCAGGCTGGTATGCGCCCGAATTCTCGCCGTCATCTGCCCGATGGTGTCGGAAACCGACGCCTGCATCCCCGTGACTCCTTCGCGGGATACGTAGTAGATGAATCCCGAGCCGCGGCGGACTATCAGTTCGATGCGGGAGTCCGGCGTCGTCGGCGCGATCAGATAGATGGCGCACAGGCCCGATTCGCGCATGAGCGCCTCATAGTTCTCCGATTCTTCGGGCGGCAAATCCAGGACCAGCAGGCCGTCCACACCTGCGGCGGCGGCCTCGGCCACGAATATCTCCAGGCCGCGCCGGTGGAGGAGGTTGAAGTAGATGTAGAGAACGATGGGAATCTGGGAATCGCGGCGGATGGCGGCGACGGTTTGCAGGACTTTCACGGGCGTTGTCCCCGACTCCAGCCCGCGCTGGGCCGCCAACTGGTTGACCAAACCGTCAGCGAGCGGATCGCTGAAAGGCACGCCCAGTTCGAGGACATCGATGCCGGCTTGATCGAAGGCCAGCGCGAGGCGCCGGGTCATTTCGAGGTTGGGATCGCCCGCGCCGATAAAAACGATGAACCCTTTCTGCCGGTCCCGCTTCAGCCGGGCAAATCGTTCTGCGATGCGGTTCATCGAAGGCAAATTTCAGGCGCGCCGACGCCGCCGCTAATGACGCTGGCGCCGCCTTTTGACGGTGATCTGGGCCAGCGAATTGGCCAGGGACGCATGGACGGTTGCGGATTCCTCATCGTTCAACTGTTCGCTCAGACGGGCTTCGGCGCGCTGGCGGGCTTCCTCGGCTTTGGTTTCGTCGATTTGGTCAACCGGGATGGCCATGTCTGTCAAGACGGCAACCCGTTCACCCGTGATCTCCACAAATCCCTCGCCAACGGCCAGATAAACTTCCTGGCCGTCCTTGCGCACCACGATTTCTCCGGGAACGATTTGGGTCATCAGCGGAACGTGATTGGGATACACACCCATCTCTCCTTCCGCTCCCGGCAAGGTGACCATCTCGACCAGCTCGGAGTACGCCTGGGCGTCGGGCGTGACGATTTGCAGTTGCAGGGTGTTCGCCATCTAAGACGCCTCTTTGATTTCGTCGATGCCGCCCTTCATGTAGAAATTGCCTTCCCCCACCTGGTCGTGTTTGCCTTCAAGTATCTCCTTGAATCCCCTCACCGTTTCCGCCACCGGCACCTGCTTGCCTTCCCGTCCCGTAAACACCTGCGCCACCGTGAAGGGCTGGCTGAGGAACCGCTGGATCTTCCGCGCGCGGAACACCGTCAGCTTGTCATCCGGCGCCAGTTCATCCATGCCCAATATCGCGATGATGTCCTGCAAGTCCTTGTAGCGCTGCAACACTTTTTGCACCCCGCGGGCGACGTCGTAGTGTTCCTGGCCGACAATTTCCGGCGTCAGCGCCCTGGAATTGGACGAAAGGGGATCGACGGCGGGGAAGATGCCTAACTCGGCAATCGACCGCTCCAGCACAATCGTGGCGTCCAGATGCGCGAACGTCGTGGCGGGGGCCGGGTCGGTCAAATCGTCCGCCGGAACATACACCGCCTGGAAGGAGGTGATGGAACCTTTCTTGGTCGAGGTAATGCGTTCCTGGAGGTCTCCCATTTCGGCGGCCAAAGTCGGCTGGTAGCCCACCGCGCTGGGCGTGCGGCCCAGCAAGGCCGACACTTCCGAGCCGGCCTGGGAAAAGCGGAATATGTTGTCGATGAAGAGCAGCACGTCCTGGTTCTTCTCGTCCCGAAAATACTCGGTGATCGCCAGGCCGGACAGCGCCACGCGCAACCGGGCGCCCGGCGGCTCGTTCATCTGGCCGTAAACCAGCGCGATCTTGGACTCGCCCAGGTTCTTCTGCTTGATCACATCCGCTTCCGACATTTCGTGGTAAAGATCGTTGCCCTCGCGCGTTCGCTCGCCCACTCCTGCGAAAACCGATACCCCGCCGTGCAGCTTGGCAATGTTGTTGATCAATTCCATGATCACGACCGTCTTGCCGACACCGGCGCCCCCGAATGCGCCGACTTTTCCCCCCTTCAAAAACGGGCAGATCAAGTCGATCACTTTTATCCCGGTGACCAGCACCTGGGGTGAGGTCGATTGATCGACCAGCGACGGGGCCGGTCGATGGATCGGGTAGTATTTCTCGGCCGTTACCGGGCCACGTTCATCCACCGGCTGGCCCGTCACGTCGAACACACGCCCCATCACGCCCGGACCGACAGGCATCGAGATAGGCTCTCCGGTGTCGAACACTTCAAGGCCGCGTTTGAGTCCCTCGGTGCTGGACATCGCGACCGAGCGGACCCAATGGTCGCCCAGATGCTGCTGGACTTCGAGGGTCAACTTCGTTTTCCCCATGCCGGGGGGCGTGAATTCCACCGTGACCGCATTGTAAATAGAGGGCAGCGCGCCGGGGAACTCGATATCCACCACGGGGCCGATGACCTGCACGATTTTGCCTTTATTCATTTTGTTGCTCATCTCGGTTCGCCTGAAAGAGCGGCAAATCTAAGTGAAGCCGCCCCGCGGTGTCAAGGGTGCATTGCGAAAGCCTGTTTACTCGAGTTGCTTTGCCAACAGAACTTGCCCGAAAAAGTGAAATGCACCTGGCGCGGAGATGGCGTCGAGCCGGCGGGCGGCTCTACCGCGCCAGGGGTCCCGGAGCATCGAAGTCATTTAGCCAGCCTTCCCGCAAAGCGTATTTAACAAGTTCGGCGCGGCTCCGCAGGCCCAGTTTCTCGACGATGCGAACGCGGTAAGTAGCGACGGTCTTGGCACTCACGTTGAGCGCGTCGGCCGCTTCCTTGCTGCTGTGGCCCCAGGCGATCAGTCTCAAGACTTCCTTCTCCCGATCGCTCAACGAAGCGTTGGTGGTCTCCCGGTTGGCGGACGGGCCTGTCACCAGCCGCGCCAGCGCTTTGCAGGCCAGGGTGGGCGCGAGATAGACCTGGTCCCTGGCAGCCATCCGGATGGCTTGAACCAACTCATCACCCGCGGAACGTTTGAGAACATAGCCGGACGCTCCGGCTTTGCACAACTGGGTCAGGTAGCTTTCGTCCTCGTGGCCGGTGAGCACGACGACCTTGATGGCCGGGTGTTTGTCCCTGAGCAACGCAGTGGCCTGCAATCCGTTCATCTCGGGCATTGACAGGTCCATCACCACGACGTCGGGCTTCAGTTCGGCGGCCTTCTCAAGCGCCTCTTTGCCGCTGGCGGCTTCGCCGACGACGGTCATGTCGGGCTGGCCGGCGAGCAGGTTGCGCAGACCTTCGCGCAGCATCTTATGGTCGTCGGCCAGCAGAATTCGCAGTTTCTTCATAAGTGCCAATCAGGCGCGGTTGGCGGCCTCCGCGTTGAGCGGCAAACGGGCGATCACCGTCGCCCCGGACCCCGGGGCGGACTCAATGGTCAGAGTGCCTCCAGCCAGCTTGACTCGCTCTTCCATCCCCAGCAACCCTAATCGCCCCTGGCCCGCGGGCGCGGGCGCGCCGGCCGTCCCTTGGGCGGTGAACCCCAGGCCATCGTCCTCGACGATGAGGGAGACATGGGCAGTCCGGCGTTCCAGCAGCACGCTGACGCGTTTAGCCTGGGCGTGGCGGGCCACATTGGTCAGAGCTTCCTGGGCGACGCGGTAAAGGGTTGTTTCAAATTCCTTCGGCAGGCGCCTGGCGTCCAAGTCCCCGCCTGTGTGCAAGTCCACGGGCACGCCCGCGTTCTCGGACCATTCGTCGGTATAACGCCGCAAAGCCAGGTCCAATCCCATATCGTCCAGCACCGAGGGGCGCAGCTCCCACGCCAGGCGATGGATGTCGCGCATAAGGCCGTCGGCAAGTTTTTCCAGCTTGGCGAGCTGCTCGCCAACGGCTTGGGGGAAAGGCCCTTGCCGGCGCGTGTTCTGAAGGCCCAGCTTTAGGGCTGTCAAGTCTTGTCCCAGGCGGTCGTGCAACTCCCGCGAGATGCGCCCCCGCTCGGTTTCCTGGGCTTCGGACAAGCGGCGGCGGACCCACTGGTGGGCCTCCTCGGCGCGCTGGCGCTGGAGCATCTCCGCCTGCAGCATTTGATTGAGGGCGGAAAGCTCTGATGTGCGCTTGACAACTTTCTCTTCAAGCGCGGCGCTTTCCTGTTGCAGCGCGGCTTCAGCCTTCTTGAGCGCCTCTTCGCCTTGTTTTCGCTCGATGGCATAGCGGATCGCGCGGGCAGTCTGAGGTCCCTGAGTCTGGCCTTTGATGAGGTAGTCCTGGATGCCGTGGCGGACGGCTTCGAGGCCAAGCGCCTCATCGGCGACGCCGGTCATGACCACGATGGGTAACGAGGGAGCTTCAGCCCGCGCGCGGAGAAAGGTTTCCCGGCCCGAGCTGTCAGGCAGGGTCAGGTCCAGAAGCGCCACGTCAAAGCTCTCCAGCCGCGCCCGCGTCATCGCTTCGGCCAAAGTTTCGACGCGAGTGAATTCAAATTGGCCCAGGCCGGCCTGCTGGAGCGATTCTTCCAGCAGCGCCGCGTCCGACGGGCTGTCCTCCACCATAAGAACTTTCACTTGACTCTTCAAGAGCGCACAAATTCGCCCGGCTTCAGGGCCGGGATTCAACTCCCCTCGGTTGGCTGTCGGCGTATCAGTCTTTCGATTCAGCCTGGGCGGGATTGTCCGGCTGCGGCAGCGTCACCAGCATTAACCAGAACGATTCAATGGAATGGACGACACTGCGATTCAGACAGTAGGGA